>CAZDEX010000001.1:0-29755 GCA_964504405.1 uncultured Gaiellales bacterium
GCTCGGAGAGCCGTTCGGCGTGGTGGAGGAACTGCGGGTTCGGCTCCGCCCGCTCCCCGCCACGCGGGACCGGCTCGCCACGCACGAACGCGTCCGAGGCACGCGTCGGCCAGTAGTGGAAGGGAGCAGACCCCTTATCGCGGTAGGGACGGCTCCGACCGACAAGACCCAGCCTGGTCAGACGTTCGGTGCGGTAGCGAAGCGTTCGTGCAGGTGTGCCGGCGAGCAGCCGTTCGAGCTGGGTCTGCGTCAGCACACGCTGCTCACAGAGCAGCGCGAGCAGACGCCGGTCGAGATCGGTGACGGTCGCGAGCGCGTCGCGCCGGCTTAGCCGGCCGGCGTGCCCGCGGCCACCGCGCATGTGGAACTCGATCAGGACTGAACCTCCGTATTCAGTCGGGCGCGCAGCCACACGGCGAGATCGGCGTGGCTGCGCGCGAATGGGCGAGCATTGGGTTGCCAGTCACAGCGGGACCGACTGGCAAACCGAGGCGCGGAGTTCACGCCGCCCTCCGCAGCCGAGTCGCCGAACGTTGCCGCCGCAGCCCGGCAGCGAACAGGGCGGTCAAAAGCTCGACCACCTCTGCCTCCTGGGTAGCGGTGAGCAGCTCGACCCTCGCCGGGCCAAGCCTGATCTCACCGTCATCGATTGTCTTGGGGCGCAGCGGCAGCACTTCGCTGCCGTCGCGCAGCGCGTCGTGATCGTCCATCGGTTTCGTCGACGCGCCGGCAGAGGAGCACAGCATCAACGCCCAAGCCGCGCACACGGATACGCCCACGGCAGGGAAAACACCTTCGAGGGAAACGATCCCTCTACATAGAGAGGCCCTTTACGACCCCCAAAAATCACGCGCGGGCGCAAAGACTTACGAGAGATCTACAGTCGATGAGCGGTCATGCGCGGGGCTGAGTTTGCGCACACGCCGTGACACTCATGCTCGACGTCCACGTCGGCGTTCCGGAGGTCGAGATGCGGCCAGTCTTCAACCCCGAGGGTTCCAAGCCGCGGGAGGATCCGACTGGCCGCGAGGTGCAGTCTGGCCTAGTTGCGGCGTTTACGCAAAACCAATGGACGCTGTCGCAAGTTGACACGGCCCGTCACATCGTCTACGGTCCGTCGAGGTTCCAAGCCGCTTCTTGGGGAGGAAAGTTGGGAGTCGAAATCGCGACTCCTGCGGCAGTTTCGCGAGGCCCGACGTGCACGCGTTGTGTCGGGATCGTGGGTGGCTGGCCATGGGCTACTGCCGCCGCTACGCAGTCGCCGAGGGCTCAAGCGTGATCGCGTTCGCACTCACGCTTCGCTTCCTGGTCGGCGCGGTGTTTGCCGCAGCCGGCGGCGCGAAGGTCGCCCGACTGGCGAGGTTCGAGGTCGCGATCGACCGCTTCGATGTCGTGCCTGACGCGTTGGTGCCTCTGACTGCCGCTGCGGTTGCGGTGGCTGAGTTGGCCGCGGGGCTGGCCCTTGTAGCGGGGTTCTTCACAGCATTCGCAGCGAGCGTCGTCGCCGGGTTACTCACAGTCTTCGCCGTAGTGATCGGGATCAACCTCGTGCGCGGCCGTAAATTCGATTGCGGCTGTGGAACGGCAGCCGTTGGACGTGAGATCTCGTGGGCACTGGTCGCCCAGGATGTCAGCCTCGCGATAGCTGCGATCGTCGTCGCAGTCGAGGCCCCTACCCAACTCGCCCTCGACGGCAGCTTCGGCGGCGGGAGCTATTCAGTCGAACGCGCTCTGGCTGCGCCCGTCTCGGCGGTCCTTCTCCTGTCCGGAGCGGCCCTCGCTCGTGAAGGTCGAGCCGTCAGAAGGTTGCTCGAATGACCGCGCCTTGGATCGCCGTCGTTGTGCTGTTGGCGTTGGTCGTTGTGCTAAACACGACCATCACGCTCGGTGTCCTTCGGCGCGCACTCGTCGTTCTCGATCGCGCTTCGGGATCTGGCTCCGATGTCGGCGGCGTGCCGAAAGCGTCCAGTGCCCTCGACTTCGGAGCACTCCCGCTGCTCTCGACGCCTAGCCCGGTTCATTTGCGAGACCGTAACGGCGAAGACGTAACCTTCCCGACTGCCGTCTCGACGACGCTCATTGTCTTGCTGATGGAGAGCGGTTGCGAGCCATGCAAGGCGCTCATCAAGTCGATTGAACGCTCGTCTCGCGAAGTGACGCTGCCCATTGTCGCATTGCTGGACGACAGCGAGGCTGCCCGGAGACTTCCCATGCCGGCATCGATTCGTCCTCTCCATGGGAGCCGCGACGAAATCGCAAATGCGTTTGCGACATCGGCGACACCCTTTGCGTTCGTGCTCGGGGCGGGCGGCGTAGTGCTTGAGCGCGGCGTGGCCAACGACCGACACGACTTGGAGGAAATGACGCGGAACCAGAAGGGAGGTGATCAGACCAAACAGGAACCGGATTCCCTGTTGATTGCATAACTCGGGGAAGGAGTCGAGTTGAAGAGAGAAGAGCGCACAACCGTATTGGAGCGAACCGGCGACTGGTTCGAGCGGCCGACCAGCCGACTGAGTTTCCTCCGAAAGCTCGGCACGGTCGCCGCGGCTGGAGCGGTCGCCGTTCTCCTACCAGGAACGGCGAAGGCGGGTAATGCAGTGTGCTGCCCGAATACGTGTTCGACGACGTGCGGAACGGGCGAAATTCCGTTCAATTGTCAGGACTCGTGCAGCGGAACGTTCTGCTGCGTCTGCTTCCAGCCGACGTCGAATTGCATCGTGAAGCCCTGCCTGTGCTGAAAGACGCTTGAGCCGCTGGCCTAGCCGGCCGCGGCTCAAGCCACCCTCCCGGGTGGCGACCCGTGGCGCCCCCCAACAATCAGCCGGTCTCCGCAGATCGCGCTCGGAATTCGCATTGTGCGCGCGTGAGCTGAATCCCGAGGCCGCGTCGCGGAATGACTGCGAACTACGGGAAGCCGACCTTAGAGACGGAAGCTGTGGTCGGTGATCCAGTTGAACTGCTGTCCGACGTAGCCCTTGTCTGTGTCCGGGGCGGCGCTGATGGTGAACCAGCCGAAGGAGACGCGGAGGTCGCGTCTTGTCGGGATGGATGCTTTGCCGGAGAACGTTCCCTGCCAGAATCCGTTGGGTTTGAGGCTGGTCGGGAGCGTCGGTCTCGCGTGTTGGTTTGGGTGCACGAAGAACCCACCGCCTGGGGTTCCCGTGTAGTCGGCGAGTCCGAAGCCGGAGTCCCGCGAGAACCAGATGCCCTGATTCGGCGGCGTGTTGTTGATCTTCGGTCGCGTGATAGAGAGGGTGTAGGGGGAGCGGTTGGCAACGGTGGCGGTGATGCTCCAGTTCGTGGGTGTGACGACGATCTTGGTGATGCGGAAGTTCAGCTGACCGCCGACGAGGTCTTTGTACTCGCGCCAGTTGACGTTCAGCGTCTTCGCCTGGGTGGCTCGCGCCTGTGGTGTTGCTTGGGCCGTGGCGCCGGCGAGCGCGGCTGTGATCGCGATTAGCAGGATGCGCGGCATCGCCTCGGGATTATGCCAGTGCGCGTCTGCGGGTTCGCTCGGGGCAGGGGATCAGGCCGCTCTGGAGATCGACTTCCGCTCCCGTGCCCGACGCGCCGGGATGTTGCAGGGCTCCGGGGAAAGGTCGCTCGAGCGTGTGGCGTGCGAATCGCAGCGGTTCTAGGATTCGCGTCGTGTCCGAGGCTCAGGCTGCGGGTTCGCTCGGGGCAGCTTTCGCGGCTCCAACGTCGGAGGCGGCACTTCTTTGGCGTCGGTTCTGCAAGGAGCGTCTTGCGCTCACCGCCCTGGCCGGATTGGTCGTGATCGTGATTGCATGCTTCCTCGGCGAGCCGCTGATCGCTCGGCTCTTGGGTCACGGGGCTGACACGTTCTTTCCCAAGGCCGTCGACCTGAACCTGAAACCGGTTGGTCCTTGGAGCCACGTCCCGAACCAGCCGCTGGATCTGCCGGCCCATCCTGGCACGACGTTTTTCCTTCTTGGCGCCGACGGCCCACTCGGCCGTGACGAGTTCTTGCGCATCCTGGCTGGTGGTCGGGTCTCGCTTGAGATCGCCTTGATCGCGACGTCGATCGCGCTGGCGGTCGGCATCGTCCTTGGCGCGCTAGCCGGATGGTTCGGCGGCTTCGTCGATGCGTTCGTGGGGCGCATGACCGAGGTCGTGATGGCGTTCCCGATCCTGCTGCTGGTGATCGCGATCGGCGAGACGATCGCGGCGAGATTGGAGGGCATCACCCTCCACGGTGTGCTCTCGCCCGGCGTGATCGGGCTGGGCGCGATGATCGGGCTGTTCAGCTGGTTCTATCCGGCCCGTGTCGTGCGCGCGTTGACCTTCTCGTTGCGGGAGCAGGAGTTCGTTGAGGCGGCGCGGATGACGGGAGCCGGCGAATTTCGGATCCTTCGCAAGCACGTCTTGCCGCATCTGGCCGGGCCGATGATCGTCTGGGGCACGCTTGTCGCCGCCGGTGTGATCGTGCTCGAAGCCGCCCTCTCGATCCTCAACTTCGGGGTCAGGCTCGGCACTCCGAGCTGGGGCAGCCTCCTCTCGGACTCCTGGGGAACGCTGCTCGTCTTCAACCCCGCAAGCTCCTCGCCCCAGACGGTCAAGAACAACTGGGTGCTGCTCTGGCCGAGTCTCGCGCTGTTTCTCACGGTTCTCTGCCTGGCGCTTGTTGGCGACGGGTTGCGCAACGCGCTCGACCCGAGAGGCGAGGGCTGATGGCGCGCTTCGTCGTTCGCCGACTCCTCTCCGGCGCGTTAGTGATCGTGGCGCTGACGTTCACGAGCTATGTGGTCGTCAACGAGATCCCGCAGAACAAGGCCTGCGAGGTCATGGCCTGCACCTCCTCGACGACCGACGCCGAGATGCGCGCTGCTTTGCACCAGTCGGGCCTCGACCAACCAATCGTCGTTCAGTACGGCCACTTCCTCTGGGGCATCGTCCGCCACGGGACGCTCGGCACCAACGGAAACGGGCAGCGGCTCGACGCGACGATCAGAGCTGCGATCCCGCCGACTGCGTGGCTCGTCGCCGGAGGAATGGCCCTCATGTTTCTGCTGACCGTGCCGCTGGCCGCTTTCGCGGCCTCGTTCCCGCGCTCCCCAGCAGATCGGGGCGCGCTCTCCTTCAGCCTCGTCGGTTTGGCCGTGCATCCGTTCGTGCTCGGGATCGGCTTCCAGTTGGCGGCGTCGCACGTGGGGCTGCCAGGGAGCGGCTACTGCCCGCTCACCACCAGCGCAGTTCCGAGTGCGCCGCCCCCCGGCGTGCCAATCCCGCTCGGCCGCTCTGCTCCCCTCCCCTGCGGCGGCGCAAGCGCCTGGCTCTCACACCTGATCGTCCCCTGGATCGTCTTCGCTCTGTTCTTCTCACCGCTCTACCTGCGGATGATCAGGAACCGGCTCCTCGCCACACTGGGTGAGCAGTACGTCATCACGGCACGCGCCAAGGGAGCCAGCGAACGGCGCGTTGTGATCCGTCACGCCTTGCGCAACGCATTCGGCCCGCTCCTACCAATGGTCGCACTCGACGCCGGCACCGCACTGACAGCGGCCATCTACATCGAGACCGTGTTCGCGATCCCCGGCCTCGGCCACCTCGCCGTCGGACTATTGAGCGGCCAAACCGGCCACTACGACATCCACTTCATCACCGCGATCGTTTTCACGATCGGCGTCTTCGTCGTTATCCTCTCGACCGCCGCCGACGTCGCCAGCGCCTGGCTCGACCCGCGCGTCCGCCAGCAAACCCAACGAGGATTCGTCCCCCTGCCGCGGCTCGCCCGCCGCAGCGCGGTCACATGATCGTGCCGCAGCAAGGGCCGCCTTCGCCTACGCCAACGTCTTCGCGTCAGATCGCAACGGGCAAGCCAATCATTTCGATTTCCATCCGGTTCGCGTAATACCCGGTTCGGCCCATCCTCAGAATCGGCGTAACGGAGCCCCTCAGTGGGCTCCGCGTCGTTCTGCCAACGTGTGCGTCGACGCCAACATCAAGCGTGGCGATTGATCGCCTGATGAACGTCACAAGAATCGGCGCTCCGAACGCAGCCAGGCTCAGCAGCCAGGCAACAACGCCGAAGACATAGAGCAGACCCTTTCGCGGCCGAAGAGGCGTAGACGGCACTGGGCGAACCGCCGATTCAGGCGCCGCCTCGTCAGCTTCGAGCGGGCGCGTGAGCATCGACGAGATCGTCGATGAGAGCGAAGTCCTTGGCATTGAGCGTGAGGAGCGGAACGTTGTGCACGTTCGCGGTGGCTGCGATCACGAGGTCGAGCGCTCGTCGCCGTGGGCTACCCGCCGCGACTGACCACGGCCGCGGCGAGCCTTCCCCACTCGCGCGCGACCGCGGCATCCACAGGCAGCGGATCGAAGGTCGCCTCGATGACTCCAAGTCGTTGCGAGCGTCGGGCCCGCTCGTCCTCGGCTGTGGCAACGAGAACGCCGAAGTGAAGTTCCGCAAGCGATGCTGAGCTGATCGCCCCTTCGAGGTCGCCGGGGCTCTCTGCGCCGATCAAGACGGAAGTGTCGAGGAGCGCGCGCACCTACTCGACGAACAGGTCCACCATCTCGCCGGGAAGGCGCGCGAGATCGGCGTCGAGCGTCGCGGGAGTCGGCGTCTGCCAGACGCGCTGCAGCGCTGGACCCTGCACCCACTGACGTGGCCGCACGGGCCCAAGGCGCGCCACCGGACGGCCGGCGACGGTTACGGTGAACTCCTCCCCTGCCTCAGCCCGCCGGAGGACCTCGCCGACGTTGTTCCGCAACTCCTTCTGGGGAATCGTGGCCATGCGCACAAGGGTAGCAGTTCTGCTACCTAGCGACCAGAGGTCTCAGAGTGCGAGCGCCGCTGCGCGAGGCCGGCCTCTCCGCGGTTCGCGTACCACCCGGTTCGGCCCATCCTGCTTTCGGTAGAGGTGCAGAGGTTTCCCGTTCGTCAACGGCGTACGACGCATTGTGCGAATCGGCGGTGCTTACCCGCTCGGCGTCAGGTGGCGGCGTGCGCGGTGCGGACGGGGTGGCGCTGGGCCTCGGCGTACAGCGGCCCCGGGGCTAAAGGGCGAGCATGCCTGCCCTCGTTCCAGTACATCCAGATCGTGATTCGCTGCTGCGGCGGCGGTGGTCGAGAATGCGGCGATGGCTCGGTCAAAGGCGCCACCGGTGAAGATCATCGTCGACGTACATGAGCGTCAGAGCGGAGTCGCCGACACGCTCATGGAGCTGGGGGCAGAGATCGAGGTCGTGTCGCTTCCGGCCGGCGACTACGCCGTGGGCGCCAATACGCTCGTTGAGCGGAAGCGCGTGCTTGACCTTCACGCCGCAGTGCTCAAGGGCCGCTTCTGGCCGCAGCTCGGCAAGCTTCGCGCAGCCTGCGCGTTTCCCTACCTGCTCGTCGAGGGCAGCGATATCGATCGCGGACCTCTCCACCACAACGCTGTTCGCGGGGCCTGCCTCGCGGTGATCGACCAGGGGATTGCACTTCTGCGCAGCGGCTATCAGCGCGACTCGGCGTTATGGATCCACAGGCTTGCCGTCCGCTGCCAGCAGACCGAGCCCGCCGCTGATCGGCCCGCCTATGCGCAGCGGCCCAGATCGAAGCCGGGCGACGAGACGGCAGAGGCCGTCCTCGCGTCGGTCCCAGGCATTTCAACCGCGTCGGCGCGAGCACTGCTCGAGCGCTTCGGCAGCGTGGCCGCCGTGGTTACCGCCGACCCTGCCGAGTGGCTCAGTGTTCCCGGGATCGGGCCGGAGCGCGCTCGCGCGCTCCAGGAAACATTCAACCTCCGCCGGGGAGGAACGGACACCGCCGCCGGTCAGTGACGGAGCGGGCGACCCACACGACCGTAAAAGCGATCGACGACCATCTTCGACCCGCGGTCAAGGATGGCGGTTGCAGTCAACCTCCGGAGTCTCGCTCAGAGCGTAAGCGGCGACGCTACGAATTCGGAATCCGGGCGGGTCGCGCAATGGTCGGTTCGGTCCATTCAGGAAGAGCCCCGATCCAGAGGCTCTTTTGTTGTCTCACCTGACGCGCAAGACGATCAGGTCATCTCGCGCGTACGGCTCGCGATGCGTTTGCCCAAGCGGGCTGGAGTGGGGGCATTGCTGCGAGCTCATGCTGGCGCAACTCGTGGTCAGGCGCTTGCGCCCAACCGCCGGCGCGCCGCACCGCCACGCGGTTCTTCGCCAGTGAAGTGGGAACGGCTACTAGGCGTTCAGGACAATCGGGTCGCGTACTCGGTCCGCTCGCGCGGGTCAACCGCCGCAGAACGGGCGCGGAAAGAAAACGGCCCGGGGCCGGTGCTACGACCGGGTGGCGCCGAAGTCGAAGCCTGACACGGAGACGGCGCTTACGATCCAGGATCTGCGCCATGGCCGTCACGTCGATCAACCGCGGCGAACGCTCCCGGCCGGCGACCCTCGTCCCTGTCGGGATCCTCGTGTCATACGCGGCGCTCGGGCTCTGGGACGTCCGCCGGTTCCCGTGGACGCGGAGCTACGACGCGGGCGCGTCCGATCTCTATGCGCAGTCCCTGACCCATCGCCTCCACCTGCCCGGTCCGCACGAGACCGACGTCTGGCACAACCCTCCGCTCTTCTACGCAGTCGCAGCCGTCGTCGAACGCGCGGCGAGGTTCGTCGGGCTCGAGCCCCATCACGCGGTCCAGTACCTATCGCTCGCCTGCGGGCTTCTCACGGTCGCACTCGCCTACCTGACCGCCCGGCTCCTGTTCCCGCGCTCGGCCTCGATCCAGCTCGGAACGCTTGTCGCCGCAGCCGCCACACCGGTCCTCGTGCGCGGTTCGCTCATGTACCACCCGGAGCCGTTCGCGACGGCACTGTCCGCCGGCGGCGTGTACCTCGCGGCGCGGGCGGCCGCTCGTCGCCCGACGGCGGCGGCCGGAGCCGCCGCAGGGCTTCTGCTCGGGCTCTCGACCCTCACGCGTTCCTGGGCGCTCGCGGAGACGGCCGTAATCGCGCTCGTCTTCCTCGTCGTGTGGCGTCTGCGGAAGGAACCGGGCGCGCAACGGTTCCTCGTCGCCCTCCTCGCGGTCTGGGCGGCGTTGTCGCTGCCGTGGTACGTGACGCAGACCGTGCGTTTCGGCGATCCCTTCGCGTTCAGCCGGCCGAACCCCGTGCAGTGGAAGCAGCATGGTCGGCCTCTCTCGTTCTTCACGACCCTCGACGTCCGAGCGGTCTTCCACGACCCGTACCAACCGACCTATCGGAACGTTCTCGTCCCGGTGCTTTACACGGACTGGTGGGGCGACTACTCGCGGTACTTCTCCGTGCCGAGGACGATGACCAACACCCCGCGCGTGCTCCCGGCGCGATACCGCCACCCGCTTGTCCTGCAGTCGATCGTCGGACTGCTCCCGACGATTCTGGCGCTCGTCGGGGCGATCGGGCTCGGGCGGGACGCCGTCCGCCGCCGCTCGGCGCCTCTCGCGATTGTCCTCGGGGCCGGAGTCTGCGTCGCGGCGGCATTCGTCGCGTTCCTCGTCGAGTACCCGAAGCTCGACGGGGACAACATCAAGGCGATGTACATGCTCGACCTCGTCGTGCCCGTCGCCTTGTGCACGGGGTACGGCCTGGAACTCGTCCGTCGCCGCGCGCCGCGCCTGGTGTGGTTGCTGCTCGTCGCACTCGCCGTCGCGATTGCCGTCGACGTGCGCTTCCTGGTGCTCTGACCGTCGACTTGACGGGCCGGAGTTGGCCCCACCTTGCCGTCGGCACGTGTGAGTCGGGAAATATGGAGACGGACACGATCGTTCGGTTCGACGACACGCAGCGCGATCACGTCGGCCCACGGCAGGCGTTTTCGCGACGGGCTTGGGCGCAAACGTCCCCGGGAGTTTCCGCTTCTCTGAACGCTCGTCGCCCATGCGGAGGCGATTCGCGCACGGCAGCCAGCGGCGCTATGCCATGTGGATCTCGACGTCGCCGGCGATGCCGCCGAGGATCGTGTAGTCCGTCCGCACCGTCTGCAGGATCGAACCGGGCACGAATTCGGTCACCGGCCCGTGCGCCACGAGCCGCGCGATGAAGCGCTGCCACGAGACCCCGCGGCCGATGTCACCGTCGAGCCAGAAGCTGCGGTGTGGAGTGCGTTCTGCATGATCGTCATCAGGTGCAGTTCGACGAGCTGCGCACCATCCGCGCGGCCCTCGTCGCGGGCGGATGCGACGGCACCCGCCAGATCGTGTCGCGTGTCGCGAGACCGGCGCAGACGACCTGCATCAGTCGACGAGCACCGTGATCACCTCGTGCGGCCGGTACGGAAGCACGAGCGTGCCGTCCTCGACGGTGACTTCGCCCAGCTCGTCCTCGAGCGCGTTGGCGAGCCGCGCGCGCTCGACCGGTCGCGCAAGCCGCACGCGCGCCACGCCGCGTCCACCGTGCGCCTCGTAGAGGCGCAGGACGAGGGCGTCGGAGCGCTCGCCGCGCTTGATCGTGTCGAGCACGAGGTTGTCGACGTCGACCGACGCGAACGACCCGCCGACGCCGGCCGTCCAGCGCAGCGGCGCGTTGAAGCGGATCGCCTCCGCGACGACGCCCGCTTCGCGCCAGCCGCCTGCATGCGGGTACAGCGCGTAGGCGAACTCGTGCCGGCCGATGTCGGCCTGCGGGTCCGGGCTCTTCGGCGCTCGCAGCAGGCTGATGCGCAATTCGTTGCCGTAGCAGCTGTAGCCGTACTTCGAGTCGGTAAGGACCGCGGCGCCGAAACCGTGCTCCGAGAGATCGGCCCACCGATGGCCCGGCACCTCGTAGCGGGCGCGGTCGAAGCTCGTCGAGTGGTGCGTCGGCCGCTCGGCGTACCCGAACGGCGCTTCGTACGTCGCCGTCGGAGCGCGCACGTCGAGGGGGAACGCGACCTTGAGCAGCTTGTGCTCCTCGTTCCAGTCGACCGTCGTGTGGAACTCGAGGCGCGGTGAGCCCGCGTCGAGCCGCACGACCTGCCGCATCGCGCTCGTCTCGCCGAGGCGGCGCTCGAATGCGACCTCCACGCGCAGTGGGCCGTCCGACACCACCCGCCACGCGTCGGCCGGCGGCACGTCGTCGCGCGTCTCGAGGTGCGACGGGTCGATGTCCCACGCGTCGAACTTCACCGGCAGGTCCTCGTACAGCTCGAGGCGGTTGCCGGGAGCGGCGAGCGCCTCGCGCCCGGTTGCCTTCTCGACGACGGAGCGGACCGTGCCGTCCTCGCCGAGCTCGACGCGCAGATGCGCGTTCTCGAGCGTCAGCCCGTCGATCGTGACCGCGTCGTCGGCCTCGACGACCGCGCCGTCGCCGTACGGCGGCGCCTCGACGACGACGTCTCCGACGACCTCCCGCCGGTGGAAGCCGACCGTGTTGACCGGCGTCGCGCCCGCACCGACGAGCGTGCGGAGCGACGAGTCGAGCTCCGCGAAGTCGCTCCGCGCGTCGTCATAGACGAGCGTGATCGAGGAGCCGGGGAGGATGTCGTGGAACTGCTGCAGGAGCAGGAGCGTCCAGAGCCGGTCGAGCTCGTCGCGCGCGTAATCGCCGCGCACGGCGCCGAGGAACTCGGCGTCGTGCAGCAGCTGCTCGCAGACGCGGTTGCCACGTTTGACGAACGCCTGCGACGTGAAGACACCACGGTGGTACTCGAAGTACAGCTCGCCGACGACCACCGGCCGTGTGGTCTCCTCCGCCTCGAGTGCGCTGAAGAACTCGTCGCTGGTCGCGGGATGGACGCGCGGAAGCCCTTGCAGGTCGCGCATCCGCCGCAGCCGCTCGAGCATCGCGCGCGTCGGCCCGCCGCCGCCGTCGCCGTAGCCGTAGACGAGCAGGCTCGTCGCGCTCGACTCGTGATCCTTGAACTCGCGCTGGGCGTACAGCACCTCTTGCACGCTCACGTCGCTGTTGTAGTTGTCGGCGGGCGGAAAGTGGCCGAGCACCTCGCTGCCGTCGATTCCCTGCCAGACGAACGTGTGCGAGTCGGGGCGGTTGAAGCGGTTCCACGAGAGCTTCTGGGTGAGGAAGCGGGAGATGCCCGAGAGGCGCATCAGCTGCGGCAGCTGCCCGCAGTAGCCGAACGCGTCCGGCGACCAGAACTCGGTGCAGCGGCGTCCGAGCTCCTCTTCGAAGAAGCGCTGGCCGTGCACGAACTGCCGAAGCAGCGACTCGCCCGACGGGATGTTGCAGTCGGGCTCGACCCATGTCCCTCCGACCGGCACGAACTGTCCGCCGTCGACCTTCTCGCGCATCCGCTCCCAGAGATCGGGGTTGCGCTCTTTGATCCACGCGTACTGCACGGCCTGTGAGCACGCGAAGCGGTACTCGGGGTACTCGTCCATGTAGCGCGTCTGACTGCTGAACGTGCGCACGAGCTTGCGGTAGGTCTCCTCGAGCGGCCACAGCCACGCGGTGTCGATGTGGGCGTGCCCGATCGCCGCCGTGTCGTGGACGTGCGTCGCGTTGCGGTGCTCGTAGAGCTCGCGCAGGATCGCCGGGTCGCGCTCGTTGCAGAAGCGGTTCAGCTCGGCGCGCAGCTTGCCGCCCCAGCTGGGCTCGAGCGAGCCCGACGCCTCGAGCGCGCGCAGCACCTCGAAGTCGTGGTAGAGCCGCCAGGCCTCCGCGTCGAAGAGCGCGAGCTCGCAGCGCTCCAGCTCCGGCGGCGCGTCGAGCCGCCCGAAGAGCCCGTTGCAGGCGAGCTCGATCGCGAGCTCGACCCGCTCGCCGCCGCGCGCGCTGTCGACAAGCCGCGCATCCGGGCGGCGCGTGTGGTCGGCACCGTGCAGGCCCTGGATGCTGCGTCCGTCCATCCAGAGCGTGGACTCGGCGGCGGTCGCCCAGATCAGGTCGACCGGCTGCCCCCGCCACGCCTCCGGCACGGTCGCCGCGAGCCTGAACCAGTACGTCGCCCACAGCGGCCCGAGGCGTTCGCCGAGCTCGGCGGGGCGGTAGTCGAGGCCTGCGGCCTCGTCGATCGGGATCCGGTCGACGGGCCCTGCGACGAGCAGTTCGTCGGCCGCGACCGTCTCCGGGTACACGTTGTCCAGCAGACGCTGTGACATCTGCGCGAGCCGTTCGCGCGTGTACTCGGTATGACGGATCAACTACGCCGTTGCGCCGGCAAGCTGGCGGTCCAGCAGGCTCTCGCCGGTCTCCGGCGAGAAGTAGTACACGCGCGAGGGATCGATCGCGAGCGTGAGGCGCGCGCCTGCTGCGGCCTTCGTGCGCGCGTCCACACGCGGCCGACGACCTCGTCCGAGTACGGCGACGTCACGTCGTCCCACTCGCCGGTCTCGACCCATTCACCCGCGAGGAAGAGGCCTCGTGTCCGCGCGTTCTGAACGGTGCCCGCCATGCGCGTCCACTGTAGCCCGGCGCCCCGGAGCGGGAACTCGGCAGCGGCGCGGCGCGGCGCGGCAGTCGCCGCTACCCGGTCGGGCGCCGCTCGAAGGCCCACTGGAGGCCATGCTGTACCTGCTGCCTCCACTGGCCGCGCTGCGTGGGGACGGTGTCGAGCGTCGCCGACACCCCGAGCCGCTCGAGCTGACGGGCGAAGGCGATCGTCTCGCTCGCCGGGATTCGATGATCGTGCGTGGGGCCGGTCGAGAGAAAGAAGCGCATACCGAGCCGGCTGATGTTCCGGGCATGGCCGGCAGCGAGCAACTGCGGATCGTTCGCGCGGAGGGTTGCGGTCGACGCGTGCGTGAACGGCGCATCGGGGAGGGGATGGAAGTAGCCGCTCCAGGATTCCACCGTGCGGAAGAGCGTGGGGTTCCGAAGGGCGATGTCGACGGCGCCGTACCCGCCGGCCGAGAGGCCGGCGATCGTTCGCCCGGCCGGAGACGCCAACGTCCGGAAGTGCGAGTCCGACCATGGGACGACGTGATCGACGACGTAGCGTTCCCAGGCGCCTGCCCACTCACCGCGGTAGTCGTGCGAGACCCCGGCTGAAGGCATCACCGCGATGAAGGGCCGCATCGCTCCGCTGTTGATCTCGGCATCGGCGAAGTGCAGCAAGTCGGTCCCGCTGACGTACTCGGACGGCGAGCCGGGCAGACCGTGCAGCAGGTAGATGACGGGGTAGCGCCCCGGCGAGGTGTCGTAGCCCGGCGGGAGGTAGACGAGCGCCGTGCGTGGACCTCCCGCGATGACGCCGCTCAGGATCTGGCCGCCGTTCGGTCCGACGCTCGTCACCCCGAAACCGGGGGTCAAGGTGAACGCGGTCAGGATGGTTGCGAGTGTCCGCACGCACCCAAAGTAGGCCGCAATCGTTCAGACGCCGTTAGGGGGAGCCTCTCCTCGTGTAAACCGCCCGCCCGCGGCTATGGTATGCGGCGCTGGCTTCATGAACCGTCGCGCGAGCATCCAGATGTCCTCGGCGACCGTACTGGTCGGCGTCGTCATGCTCACGACAGCGTCTGCTGTCTCCGGAGTGGGGCCGTCCATGGCTGCGCTGTCCTTCAGCCCGAGCCGTCTCGCGGAGGGGCGCGTATGGCTCCTTCTGTCGAGCGCGCTCGTTGTCGACCGTCCGGTGCTGCTCTCCCTTCTTTCGTTCGCGGCGCTTGCCCTCGTGACCGTCCGCGTGTGTGGACCGCGCGTCTTTTGGTGGGCGGCCTGCTACGGGCATGTGGGCTCAACGCTGATCGTCTACGCGTTGATCGGCGTTGCCCGAGCATTCGACAGGGGTTCGTTCGGATCGGCGCTGAATGCCCACGATTTCGGCGTTTCGGCCATCTCGTCTGCGTGGTTGGGGGCAACTGCGACCGAGATGTGGACGCTTCGGACTGGGCGACGGCCAAGAGCAGCGATCGCGATCGGCTGCTGCGCCATCGGCGTGTTCGCGTACATGGTTCGTCGCGACGTGTCGGTGCTGTCGACGGAGCATTTCGTTGCCTTCGCGCTCGGAGTGGCGGTTGCGCTGCCGGGCGGCGCCGCGGCTGGAATGGGCCGCCGTGCGGCGGCCCTGCGGCGGATCCCGTTTCTACGACAGCCTCGGCGAGATTTCGACCTGCTGACACGGTTGTAATGCGCTCTTCACAAAGAGCGCCGATCCTGGGGCTATGACGATCCCTCTGATCTCCGTTCGCCGTCTCCCGGTGACCGTCGGGCTCGTAACTGCGATCTCACTTGCGACGGTCTGGTCGTCGGAGCTGAGCGAGGCTCAGCGGCAGCGCCTGATGCTTCTCTCGAGCACCAACCTGCACGGCCTGGCGGCCCATCCACTGACGGTCCTGCTGACGAGCGTGCTGTGGTCGACGCCCGGCGGTCTGTTGACCTTCGTTGCACCTGCGGCGGTCATCCTCGGCGTGATCGAGTGGAGGATCGGCCCGTGGCGAACGCTGACGGTCGTTGCGGCCGGCCATGTCGGAGGCACGCTGCTGTCGGCCTCGGGGATCGCGTCGGGCATCAGCTTGGGCACGCTTCCGGTTGCCGCTGCGGGAGCTGTCGACGTGGGTGCGAGCTACGCCGTCATGGCCGCGGTCGGTTTCGCGATCGTGCTCGTGGTCGGGCACGCACGCGTCGTTCTCGGTGTCGCGTTGCTCGGCTGGCTCGCTGCGGGCGTCGTTCTCGACCGCGACTTCACTGCCTTCGGGCACCTCTTTGCCGCGCTGATCGGATTCGCGCTCGCGGTGGGCGGCCTGGGCATCCCACGGCCATCACGGCCCCGCATTGCGACGGCGATCGTCGTCGCGCTGATGGCCGTTGCGCCGCTCACGGGATACGTCGACCTCTATACCGCGGAAGGCGCGACGATCGCGCGTCCGTCGCCCGCGACGGGACGGGGACATACGAACCACGCGACGCGCGATCGCGAGCTCAGCCATCGACAGGCAACCGGCGTCCGGCACGCGGTGTCTGCTCGAAGCGGCATGAACGCATCCGTCAGCGACTAGTCGTAGCGGTCTCCGGAACGGGGTTACGCAGCGCGAAGGTCGCGGCGACGGCGATTCCTGCGACGAGCAGATCGCGCGCCAGCACCTCGAGCGACTGGGTTTCGGGGAAGGACGTGGAGTAGGCGAGATAGCGCGCCGGAAACCAGGCCTGGGTGAGAAGCAGTGCCGCCGCGAGTGCGCCCGTGAGTTGCAGGCCGCGGCGACCCGCGATCATCGCGATCGCGGGAACGAGCCAGATCATGTACTGCGGCGAGAAGACCTTCCCGAAGCCGACGAAGATCGAAATCGCGGCGGCGCATCCGAGCAGGAGGCGCTCTGGCGTCGACGGGCCGCGGCGATACCACACGAACGACAGTGCGAGCAGAGCGATCTCGCAGCAGACGCCGACGTAACCGATCACCGTCGGCAAGGTGCCGATGAGGTTGGACGAGTTGTGGTCGAAGTCCTCCTTCAGCGGGCCGACCAGAGCGAGATGGTGCGCGGTCACGAGCAGTGCGGCCCCGAGGCTCTCGATCTGAAGGGGACGGTCGAGTTGGAATGCAAAGGCACGGAAGAGGCCGTGGGGCGCGAGGATCGCGAAGGGAGCGAACGACGCGGCAACCGTCGCTGCGACGAGCGCGGCAAACGCCGCCGCCGCGGACCGGCCCCTACGGCGCAAGACGAAGACGAACGCGAACGGCAGGCAGACGGCGGGATAGAGCTTGCCCGCGATCGCCAGTCCGAGCAAGAGCGCGGCGGTGCGCTCTCGCCGAGCAAGCAGAGCCGCCAGCGCGGAAGCCGTGAGCGCAGCTGGGAACAGGTCGAACCGCGACAGCATCACCGGGCCGAGGAGTAACGGCGACAGCCCGACGATCAACAACGGGCCGAAAGACAACGGCGTCGAGCTCGTCAGTCGGCGAGTCACGGCGACCGCCGCCGCGCCCGCGCAGCCGCAGACCAGCATCAAGATCTCGAACGCGTGGTTGTAGTCCTTCCAGCGTTCGGCGCGCACGACGAGTGCCGGGGCTCCGAAGGCAGCGAGGGCCGCGGGCGGATATTCCAGCAGGTAGTTCCGGTACGGCAGGTCGCCCGCAACGAGCGCATCCCCGTACGCCTCGTAGAGTGGCGTGTCGCGCAGTTGGTTGGCCCCGGCCGTGCGCTCCAGTGCGAACCACGACGCGGCGAAGGCGAACGTCACGGCGACGACGGAGCCGACGGCCAGCAGACGCCTGCCGGACAGAGCTGCGAGCGGTAGCGAGGTCGTGGACACGCGGGTCGAGTCCGTGAAAGGCACGTTCGCGCCCCTCGTCGAACGCGCGCATCGTATCTGGGCGGACGTGCGTCCGAACCTGGCCGATTGCTGAACACGGGGAGCCGCGACGACATTTCCCCGCGACGGGCCTCTAGCATCGACCGCGTGCGGACGCCTGGGAGCGGAGGTGGGGTGCGTCCTGAAAGGAGATCGCGGCGGGCCGCGTTCGTCCCGGTGCTCGTGCTCCTCACGATGTCGCTTGGGGTCTCGTCCGCTGCCGGTGCGCCCCAGGTCGGCCGGTCGTTTCCGCTCCCCGATCAGAGCAAAATGGTTCGCACGCTCATATTGACCTACCGTGCGGCGAGCGGAGCGCGGCAGCAGGCCGTCGTGCTCGTGCCGGATGGGCTGCCGTCGGCCGGCCAGCGCCTTCCCCTCGTCATCTCCCCGCACGGCCGCGGCGTCACGCCGCAGGCGACCTGCAAACTGTGGGGCGCGCTGCCTGCGCTCGGCCGCTTCGCCGTTGTCTGCCCCGAGGGCCAGGGCGGGGGCTTCGGCCTCTACTCCTGGGGAGCCGAAGGGGAAATTCGCGACCTCGCCTCGATGCCCCTGGTCGTCGAGCGCAGGCTCCCGTGGCTCGCCGTCGACCAGCGTCGGATCTACGCCGTGGGAGGGAGCATGGGTGGGCAGGAAGCACTGCTGCTCCTCGCCCGCTATCCCCATCTGCTCGCCGGCGTGATCTCGTTCGATGGCGTCGCTGACCTTGCATGGCAGTACGGCGAACTGTCCCGCATGCGCTGCGATGCACTCTGTCGACGCCGCTGGAACGGCATGATCGGTGCCGCGCTCGGGCGCTTGATGCGAAGTGAGATCGGGGGGTCCCCTCTGCGTAACCCACGTGGCTACGCGTTGCGGAGCCCACTGACCTACGCGCGGCAACTTGCCCGCTCGCGCGTGCCCATCGAGCTGTGGTGGAGTGTGAGCGATCTGACCGTGCGGGACCAGGCCCGCGCGCAATCGGGGCGCCTCTTCAGCGAGATGCTCGCACTCGACCCCCGCGCTCGTGTCGAGGCTTTCATCGGCGATTGGATTCACTCGCACGAGCAATCCGCGACCTCGAGGCTCCCCTTCGCACTGGCACAGATCGGCCTGCTGCCGGTCCGCTATCTCGTTCGACCCGCACGGTTGATCGTCCGCCATTTCATCCCTCGCCGGCTCTTCGCGCGGCTCCCACGACTGAGATCGACTCGCGTCTTGGTCACGAGCGGAGAGAAGCTCGAGTTCGACTTCCAGTTGTCGCGGCGGAGCGTACGGACGGGTCTCGTGACGTTCGTGGTTCGTAACGACGGACGTCTTCGCCACCGCTTCAAGGTCTGTCTGCCTGCCGGGGCCGGCGGCGACTACTGCCGCGGTGCAGAGACGTCGTGGATCGCGCCGGGCCGTAAGGCGCGACTCACCGTTGCGCTGACCGAGGCCGGGCTCTACGAGTACGAGTGCGCCGTTCCCGGGCACTCCGACGCCGGCATGAGAGGTCTGCTGCACGTCAAGTGGTGATGCGTCTGCGATTCCGGCGCCGCATGCGCTTCCCGGCACTTCTCGTGGTCATCCTGGTCGCCTCGCTGGCGCTCGCCGTTCCGGGTGCGCAGCCGCGCGCGGCGGCGATCACGATCACCTCCGTCCTGCCGGAATGGCTCGCGCCGGGCGCCCACCTCACGGTCGTCGGTTTTGCAGGTTCCGACCAGGTCGTGATCCTCCGTGCGGAGGGACATCCGATCGGACGCGCGACCTCGGGACGGCTTGGCCGGTTCGTGATCGACGCTCGGGCGCCGCAGGTCGGCGTGCACCGGCTGACGCTGACGACCGCCTCGGCCCACCTGCAAGTCGGCCGGTTGCCGGTGCGCGACGTGTCGCTCGCCGCCGTCGGCGACGTCACGCCGGGCGAGCAGGTCGGTCCCGCGATCGAGGCGAACGGAGCGGGCTATCCCTGGGCCTACGTCGGTGGAGTGCTCGGCGCGGCGGACATTGCGACCGCGAATCTCGAGGGTGCGGTCTCCGGTCGCGGCGCGCCGGCCGCCGACAAGCGATACCACTTCGAAGGCCCCGTCGGCCTGCTCGTCGGAGCGCGCGACGACGCCGGCATCGACGTCGTCACGCTCGCCAACAACCACGTCATGGACTACGGCTCCGTCGGCCTCGCCGACACCCTTGCCGCGGCACGCCGCGCGAAGATCGCAACCGTCGGAGCGGGCGGTTCGCTTGTCGCGGCGCGGCGGCCGGCATACATCGAGGTCGGGGGAATCACGGTTGCATTTCTCGGCTACTCCGAGGTGAATCCCCTCGGCTTCAAGGCGACAGACTCGACGCCAGGGACATCGCCCGCCGATGTCGCGGCGATCACGTCGGACGTGCGCGCAGCGAGGCGCCATGCCGACGTCGTCGTCTGCTGGTTCCACTGGGGTATCGAGGGGCACGCCCAGCCCGACGGCAGGCAGCGGATGTTCGCGCAGGCGGCGCTTGCAGCCGGCGCGAAGCTCGTGCTGGGCGCGCACCCACATGTGCTCGGTGCCGTCGTTCGGCCCACCCGCACGTCCCTCGTCGCGTGGACGCTCGGCAACTTCGTCTTCCCGTCGGGCGCCCCGACGGCGATCCTCCTCGTCCGCCTCGACGCGCGCGGCGCGACCGGCTTCCGCCTGTTGCCCGCCGTCGCCGGTGCACAGCCGCATCTGCGCTAGCTGGTCTGAGCCGCGCCGCCTGCGAGGGCGGACTCGATCTTTGCGACTGGGTCTTCGCCTGACCTCTGAGTTCGACCACGTCCAGCACCGACGTCGGCTGGAAGAAGTTGAGGTCGGCCGGTTGGTACGGGTGCTCGCCCAGGGCTTGAAGATCGAGCTCGACCCCGAATCTCGACGCATCCCGAGGCGCCTCCTTCAGGCCTTGAACTGAGGACTACTACCCGAGTAGTCTCTCCATCGTCCACGAGAGAGGAGACGTGCTGATGACCATCGAGGAGACCCTCGCCGGCTTGGGTGTCACGGGCGAAACGCTGGACGCGCAGGCGCGCTCGCGCCTCGACGAGGACGGGTACGCCGTCTTCCCGTCGCTGCTCGATGCGACAACCGTCGAGTCGCTGCGTGCGCACGTTGCGGCGCTCGAGGACGCCGAGAACGCGTGGGCCCCCGGCACGGGCCGCGATCCCGGCGCCGCGCGCGTCGACGACGTCAACCACAAGGGAGAGGCCTTCGACGCACTCTGGACGCACCCGATGCTCCTCGCCGCCGTGCACCACTACCTGGGCGACTTCCGCCTCTCGTCGGTGACCGCCCGCGCCGCGCGGCCGGGTGCCGGGCACCAGCGCATGCACGTCGACTGGTGGGGCGACTTCGAGGACGGCTATGTCGCGTGCAACTCGTGCTGGATGCTTGACGACTGGGCGCCCGAGAGCGGCGCCACGCGAGTCGTTCCCGGCTCGCACCGCTGGAAGCGCAAGCCGGAGGACGAGATGTCCGACCTGTTCGAGTCGTATCCGGGCCAACAGTTGATCGAGGCGCCGGCCGGCTCGCTCGCCGTCTTCAACGGGTACCTGTGGCACTCCGGGACGCTGAACTCGCGCTCCGAGCCGCGCCGCGGCGTGTTCTCCGTCTTCTCGCGCGCCGACCAGCCCCGGCAGAACGAGCAGGCGGGCCGCCTGGACGAGGCCACCGCGCAGCGGCTTTCCCCGCAGGCGCGGCGCATTCTCGATGCCTGAGCCGTCGGTGGACGACGAGCTGGTCCGGGATGACACCGCGCAGCATCCTTCGCCCTCTACGGCCGGCTGCTTGACTCGCACCCCGTCTTCTGGAGCGCGCAGCTCGACTGCTGGGTGATCAGCTGGTACGAGGACGTGCGCTCCGTCCTCGACGACGTGGAGTCCTTCTCCTGCGCGGGGCGCGTCCGGCGGGACCGCGTCGCGCCCGAGCTCTGGGACGCGTTCGCCGGCTTCGACGGAGGCGATCGTTCGGCGCTTCGTGGCCGAAGGCGCGCGGGTCGTGGTGGCGGACGTGCAGGAGGCCGTCGGCCACGAGCTGGTCGCCGAGCTCGGTCCGGGTGCGTTCTTCCAGCGCACCGACGTCACCCTCCGCGAGGACGTGATCGCCGCCGTCGATCGCGCGGTCTCGGCGTGGGGCGGGCTCGACGTGGTCGTGAACAACGCCGGGTGGGTGAAGGTCGACGTGGCGATCGAAGCCGAAGAGGCGGACTTCGACCGGATGCTCGCGACCTACCTGCGCGCGCACTTCCTGATGGCGAAGCACGCGCTCCCGCACCTGATCGCCGGGGGTGGAGGCGCGATCGTCAACATGTCGTCGATGCAGGCCTACCGCGCGATCCCGGGCCGGGTGGGCGTCCAGGCGGCCAAGGGTGGCATCTGCGCGATGACGCGCGAGCTCGCCCTCGAGTATGGGCCAGCAGGCGTGCGCGTCAACGCGGTGCTGCCCGGGTTCACGCTGACGGAGAAGGCCGAGCGCGACTACGCGCTGTCGTCGACTCTCGAAGAACTCGACCTGCGACGCGACTGCTACCCGCTTCGGCGCTTCGGCCGGCCGGAGGACATCGCGAGCGCGGTGCTCTTTCTCGCCTCGGACGAGGCGGCGTGGATCACCGGGATCGACCTGCTCGTCGACGGGGCACGTCCATGCAGCTCGCCGAGGCGGTGATGTTCCCGCCCTTCCGCCGTCTCTGGCGGCAGGCTTCACCCTCTGCCTGATGAGAAATGACGCGTTGGTAGAGGATGACGCGGCGGCCGAGTCGTTCGAGTTGGCTGACGAGGTGCAACGCCTCCCTGCCACCGGAGGTGTTCCTCCCGGTCGCGTGACCAGCTCTCGGGGTCGTACCCTGGGTCGAGCAGGACGTGGGCCCTGACGTCCACGATCTCCAGGGTCAGAGCCCCCGTTCGCGGCGTGCAGGGGCGAGATCCTCACTAGGGCGCGGGGCCTGTCACAAGTCTCGACTGCAGGCTGCGCGCGTCGCTTCAGCGCTCGCTGCGACGCTGCGCACCGAGCGCGACGAAGTACGTCAGCGCCTCCGGGTCCGCGAGCGACTCCACGCTCGCCGCTTCGGCCGGCGGAGTGCCGGTCAAGATCTTCTTCACCGGTACCTCGAGCACCTTGCCCGAGAGTGTTCGCGGCACCGCCGCGATGCGATGGATCTCGTCGGGGACGTGTCGCGGTGAGCACACCTCGCGGATGCGGCTGCGAATCGTCGCGCTGAGCGCGTCGTCGATCTCGTCGCCGCGCGTCACGGCGAACAGAAGCATCGAGGCGCCGCCCGATGCGTCGGGCACGTCGACGACGATTGCGTCGACGATCTCCGGAACGGAGAGTACGGCGCGATAGATCTCGCTCGTTCCGATCCTGACGCCGCCGCGGTTGATCGTCGCGTCGGAGCGCCCGTAGATGATCGCCGTCCCGCGGCTCGTGATCTCGATCCAGTCGCCGTGGCGCCAGACGCCCGGGAACATCGAGAAGTAGGTCTCCTCGAGCCGGGACCCGTCGGTGTCGCCCCAGAGGAACACGGGCATCGACGGCAAGGGCTCCGTGAGCACGAGCTCGCCGACCCGGTCGATCACCGCAACGCCCTGCTCGTCGAACGCCTCCACCTTCGCGCCGAGCGATCGCGCCTGCAGCTCGCCTTCGTACACGGGGAGCGTGGGGACGCCGCCGACGAATGCGCTCGCGACGTCGGTGCCGCCGCTCGTGGAGAAGAGCCAGATGTCGTCTCCGACCTGGTCGTAAACCCACCGAAAGCCTTCCGGCGAGAGCGGTGAGCCGGTCGACCCGACTGCGCGCAGTCGCGAGAGGTCGCGGCCGCGCGCAGGCTCGATGCCTTCCTTCATGCACGACGCGATGTACGCCGCGCTCGTCCCGAAGCAGGTGATGCCCGCCTCCTCGGCGAGGTCCCACAACCGGTTCAGGTCGGGCGCGCCCGGGCTCCCGTCGTAGAGGACGATCGCCGCATCGGTCAGCAGACCGCTGACGACAATGTTCCACATCATCCAACCGGTCGTCGTGAACCAGAAGAACCGGTCGCCGCGCTGCAGGTCGAAGTGGAGGTGCAGCTTCTTCAGATGCTCGACGAGGATCCCACCATGGCCGTGCACGATCGGCTTCGGAAGGCCCGTCGTGCCGGACGAGTAGAGGATCCAGAGCGGGTGGTCGAACGGGACCTGCTCGAACGTCAGCTCGTCCGCCGACTGCTGGAGCTCGTCCCAGTTCCCCTCGCTGCCGAGGTACGGCAGAACGAACACGTGCTCGACCGTCGGCAGTGCCGCCCGCAGCTCTTCGACGCTCTCGCGCCGGTCGACGTCCTTACCGCCGTAGCGATAGCCGTCGGGGGCGAGAAGCACCGTCGGCTCGATCTGGGCGAAGCGGTCGACGACGCTGGCCACACCGAACTCCGGGGCCGCGCTCGACCAGATCGCTCCGAGCGACGCAGTCGCCAGGAATGCCGCGATCGTCTCCGGGATGTTCGGGAGGTAGGCCGCGACGCGATCGCCTCTCCCGATGCCGCGTGCCCGAAGGCCGGCGGCGATCGCCGCCGTCTGTGCGCGCAGCTCGCCCCACGTCACCTGGGCGAGCGGGCGAATCTCCGACGTGTGGACGATGGCGACGTCGTCGTCGGCGTGGTTGCGAAAGACGTGCTCGGCGTAGGAGAGCTCAGCGCCCGGGAACCACTTCGTGCCGGGCATCGCATGCGACCCGAGCACACGCTCGTACGGCTTCGACGCCCTGATGTCGAAGAACTCCCAGACCGACGCCCAGAATCCCTCGACGTCGCTGACCGACCACTCCCACAGCGCGTGGTAGTCGTCGAAGCCGCGGTCGAGGCTGCGCATGTAGCGCGTGAGAGTCGCCCGTTCGATCTGATCGATACGAGGGCTCCACGTCGGCTGGGCATTCGGCACGTGTGTCAGTCGCGGCGTCGCAGGTGTGCCACCGCGCGATGACCGGCCGGAAGCAGGGCTGCGGCCAGGTAGACCTTGAGCAGGTCGCCCACGACGAACGGATAGAGCCCGAGCTCGAACGCGCGCTCCAGCGAGACGCCCAGTGAATGGCGCAGCCAGAGAACGCCGAACGCATAGACGATCGTCTCACCGAGCAGCATTGCGCCGACGCTCGACGAGAACTTCGCCGTCCAGCCGCGGTCCGAGCACCAGCCGATGCACGCTGCGCACACGACGAAGCCGACGATATAGCCGCCGGTTGCGCCCGTCAGTATGTGAAAGCCGGACTTCCCGTCCGCGAAGACGGGCAAGCCGACGCAGCCCGCGAGCGCGTACAGGATGGACGCTGCGGTACCCGTGCGCAGGCCGAGCACGGCGGCGGTCCCGGTCACAGCGAGTGTCTGCCCCGTGATCGGGACGGGGGTGAACGGCAGAGCGATGCTGATCTGCGCTGCCAGCGAGATGAGTGCAGCGCCGGCGATGGCGAGCACGGCGTCGGTTGCGATCGACGCGTTGGGGAGAGCTGTCGCTCTGATCGAGGTTGCGGCCATGCAGCGATCCTACAAAGAAGCAGTCCGTCGACTCCCGGGTGCGCGCTCTTCGCTTTACTTTATGAAGTGAAACGGATAACGTCGAGCCGCAGCGCCCGGGCGGAGTGAGGAGGTCCTTCGATGCCGATGCCCTACTGGAAGTACGAGCCGTACGCCGCGGTCGACCTGCCCGACCGGCAGTGGCCGAACGTCGTGCTCGACCGCGCACCGCGGTGGTGCTCGACCGACCTGCGCGACGGCAACCAGGCGCTCGTCAATCCGATGGACCCGGAGCGCAAGCGGCGCATGTTCGATCTGCTCGTCTCGATCGGCATCAAGGAGATCGAGGTCGGCTTCCCCGCGGCGTCCAAAACCGATTACGACTTCGTCCGCCTCCTGATCGAAGACGGGCTCATCCCCGACGACACGACGATCGCCGTGCTCACACAGGCGCGACCGGAGCTGATCGAGCGCACGTACGAGGCAATCGAAGGCGCAGAGCGCGCGATCGTGCATCTCTACAACTCCACGTCGGAGACGCAGCGACGCCTCGTCTTCCAGCTCGACCGCGCCGGGATCACGGATCTCGCGGTTCGCGGCGCGACGCTCTGCCGCGACCTCGCGGCGACCTGCGACTCGGACGTCGTCTTCGAGTACTCACCGGAGAGCTTCCACGGCACCGAGCTCGACTACTCACTCGAAATCTGCGAGGCAGTGATCGACGTGTGGCGGCCGACGCCGCAGCAGAAGCTGATCGTCAACCTGCCGACGACGGTCGAGGGCTTCCCGCCGAACGTGTACGCCGATCGGCTCGAGTGGTTCGGCCGGCACTGCAGCTGCCGGGAGGCGATCGTCCTGAGCGTCCACCCGCACAACGACCGCGGCACCGCTGTCGCGACTGCCGAGCTCGGTCTGATGGCAGGCGCCGAGCGCGTCGAGGGGACGCTGTTCGGCAACGGCGAGCGCACCGGCAACGTCGACCTGGTGACCCTGGCGCTCAACCTGCTGACGCAAGGTGTGGATCCCGAGCTCGACCTCTCGGAGATCGACGAGATCCGCGCCGTCGTCGAGGCCTGCAACGAGCTGCCCGTCAATCCCCGCCACCCGTACGTCGGCGAGCTGGTCTACACGGCGTTCTCCGGGTCGCACCAGGACGCGATCAAGAAGGGCATGGACGCGCGCCGGCGATCGCAGTCGCACCGCTGGGACGTCCCGTATCTGTTGATCGACCCGATGGACGTCGGGCGCGACTACGAGGCGATCATCCGCGTCAACTCGCAGTCGGGCAAAGGCGGGATCGCGTACCTCCTCGAGGCGGAGCATCACCTCGTCCTGCCACGGGCACTGCAGGTGGAGTTCGCGCAGGCCGTGCAGCAGATCACCGACGCGCAAGGTGGGGAGCTGACCGCCGACGAGCTCCTCGCGCTCTTCCGCGAGACGTACTTCGGACAGGGCGGGCGCTTCGAGCTCGTGTCGTACCGTCATGAGAGCGCCGACATCGACACGGTCGAGGCGCAGCTCGACGTCGACGGCCGACGGTGCACGATCACCGGCACGGGCACGGGTGCGATGGCCGCGTTCGTCGACGCGCTCGAGCGCGAGCTCGGCGTCGAGATCGGGATCAGCGACTACACGCAGCACGCGATGGCGCACGAGACGGAGGCGACGGCCGCCGCCTACGTCGAGGCGGACGTCGAGGACGCGACGGTGTGGGGGGTTGCCGTCCACCCGAGCACGGTGACGGCCTCCTTCGCCGCGCTCGTCGCTGCGCTCAACCGGTGGGAGGCTCTCCCGGCGCGTGCCTACGCAGCGCGCGGCGCGACTACGCGGTGACGGGCTGCGCGTGCTTCGGCGACCAGCCGATCGCCGGAGCGATCTCGCGCGCGATCGTGTCGAGCATCGCGGCGTTGTACTCGACGCCGAGCTGGCTCGGAACGGTGAGCAGGATCGTGTCCGCGGCCTGCACGGCTGCGTCCTGTGCGAGCTCCTCGGCGATCCGGTCCGGCGCGCCGGTGTAGCTGCGGCCGAAGCGCGCGGTCGATCCGTCGAGCCGGCCGACCTGGTCGGCGTTTCCGTCCTGTGCGAAGAGGCGACGGTCGAGGTCGCTCGTGACCGGGATCACGCTGCGGCTGACGGAGACGCGCGGCTCGCGCGCGTGGCCGGCTGCAGCCCACGTGTCGCGGAAGAGCTGGATCTGCTCGGCCTGGAGCTCGTCGAAGGGAACGGAGGTGTCCTCGAGGAGCAGCGTCGAGCTCATGAGGTTCAGGCCCTGCTCCGCCGTCCAGATCGCGGTCTGGCGCGAACCGGAGCCCCACCAGATGCGGTCGGAGAGGCCGGGCGACTGCGGCTGCACCGCGAGGAGCGCATCGCCGGGACGCCCGCCCGCGTCTGCGCGCACCACGCCCTCGCCGGCGATCGCCGAACGGAAGAGCGCGGTCTTCGCGCGCGCCTCCTCCGCGTCGGCCGCGTAGCCGAACGCCTCGGCGCCGCGCCACGCCGGCTCGGGCGAGCCGCGGCTGACGCCGAGCTGGAGCCGTCCGCCGGCGAGCAGGTCGGCCGACGCGGACTCCTCGGCCATGTAGAGCGGGTTCTCGTAGCGCATGTCGATCACGCCGGTCCCGATCTCGATGCGGCTCGTCTTGACGCCGATCGCGGCGAGCAGCGGGAACGGGGAGGCGAGCTGCCGCGCGAAGTGGTGGACGCGCACGAATGCGCCGTCGATGCCGATCTCCTCGGCCGCCACCGCGAGCTCGACCGTCTGTTCGAGCGCGTCGGCGCCGGTGTGCGTCAGCCCGCCGCCCGGGTGCCAGGCGCCGAACGAGAGGAAGCCGACCTTCTTTGCGCGGGTCATCGTCGAGATCAACGTCGTTGAGGGGTCAAGTATTCCAGAGGCGGCACACTCCGGGTGTGCGTTGGGCGCGTCACGCGGGCGCGGACGTCACGATCGGCGCGCTGGTCGGGCGCTGAACACCGCCCGCGCGTTCGAGCGTGACTCCGACGCGTGCACCGTCAGGCAGCGCGCGTGTCAGCCGCACGGTGCCGTTCGACCTGAAGAGGCCGGCGGGCTGCGCCGTCGTCCCGCGCATGACCCAGACCTCGTACGTCTTCCCTGCCGGCGACGCGGGGAGCCCCGAGACGACGAGGGCCGCGACACCGTGGCGATCGACGATCACCGAGCCGTTCGCGCCCCTGACGGGCAGCGCGCGCAGCGCCTGCGGCGAGCCGAGTTGAGAGCTCAGCGACGCCGCCCAGATTCCGAGGCTGACCGCGACCCCGAGCGCAACCGCGGCGACCGCGAGCGCGGGGTAGGCCCACCGCGGGCGCAGCGGCACGACGTTCGACCGCTCCGCACGCGCCGCGTCGAGGATGCGACCGCGCAGCGCGGGGGGCGGCTGCTCCGGCGGTGTCGCAAAGGCGAGCGCAGCCGCGGCCTCGGAGAGCGACGCGAGCTCTTCCTGGCACCGGCGGCAGCCCGCGAGGTGCGCCTCGAACTCGCGCTCCTCGTTCGCGCTCAGCGCGTGCAGCGCGTACCCGGCTGCGTTGGAGTGGATCAGCTCGTCTTCCACGATTGCTCCTTCGGCACTTCGACGAGCTTGCGCAAGTTGGCGAGCGCCGTGTGCATCTGGCTCTTGATCGTGCCGAGCGGTCGTCCGAGGCGCTCGGCGAGCTCCGACTGCGTGAAGCCGCCGTAGTACGCCAGCTCGAGTGTCTCGCGCTGCTGGTCGGGCAGCTCCTTCAGCGCGCGCTGGACATGCTCGCGCTCGAGCCGGAGCCAGACCGCCTCGTCCGCAGGGGTTGCGCTCGCAGTCAGCTCGTCGGGCAACTGGTCCGTGTGGCGGCGTTGCTCGCGGCGGACGAGGTCGACTGCGCGGCGATGCACGATGGTCATGATCCATGTCGACGCCTTGGCCCGCTCGGGCACGAAGCGGTCCGCGCCGCGCCAGATGAGGAGGAACGCCTCCTGCACGGCGTCTTCCGCCAGCGCGGCGTCGCGCAGCACACGTCGCGCCAGCGAGTAGGCGGGCGCGCCGTAGCGGTCGTACAGCTCGGCGAGGGCGTCCTCGTCGCGTCGCGCCATCAGCGCGACGACTGCTTCGTCCGAGAGGTGGGCGAAATCGCGGGCCATCGACGCGAAGTATTCGTGCAGCGGGGCAGACCGGTTCGGTTGAACCGGCGCTCCGGTCTCAGTCCGGGAGGAGGGGCACGGTCAATCCCTCGTCGCGCCCGAGCAGCACCGCACGCGTGATCGCCTTCGAGCCGAAGCGCTCGCGCACCTCGTCGAGCGTGACGTCGAGCGCAGTGCTCGCATGCGCATCGAACGGGAGCGGCGGCTGCAGCGGACGATCGCGCTGCAGGTTGCCCACGGCGACGCCGACGAGTGTCAGCCCGCGTTCCTCGATCAGAGGCGCGGCGTGGGCGAAGAGCCAGCGAACCGTCGCGAGCACCGTCTCCGTGTGCGCGGTCGCCTGCGAGAACGAGTGCGAACGGGTCGCGCGCGAGAAGTCGTCGAAGCGCAGGCGCAGGACGACCGTGCGGCCGATGCGGTCGGAGGCGCGCATGCGGCGGCAGATCCGGTCGACGAGGCCGACGACGATCGCGTCGAGCTCCTCCGGCGAGCGTCGGCGCCGGCCGAGTGCGCGCTGCGAGCCGATCGAGCCGCGACGTTTACCGGGCTGCACACGGCGCGGGTCGCGGTTGTGCGCGAGTGCGTGCAGCCGGCGCCCCGTCGCGCGGCCGACCATCGAGACGAGGGTCTCTTCGGCGAGCAGTGCGACCTCGCCGACGCGCGTCACGCCGTGTGCGCGCAGCTTCGTCGCGGTGACCGGCCCGACGCCCCACAGGCGCTCGACGGGCAGCGCGTGCAGGAAGCCGAGCTCGTCGTCGACCGGCACGACGAGCAGCCCGTCCGGTTTCGCGACCCCGCTCGCGACCTTGGCGAGGAACTTCGTCCGCGCGACGCCGACGGAGACACGGAGGCCGACGCGCTGCAGCACGTCTCGGCGCAAGCGCCGTGCGATCTGCGACGGCGTGCCTGCGATCCGCTCCATTCCGCGCACGTCGAGGAACGCCTCGTCGATCGACAGGCCTTCCACCACCGGCGAGGTGTCGTCGAAGACGCGGAAGAGCTCCTTGCTCGCCTCGGAGTAGGCCGACATGCGGGGCGGCACGACGA
>CAZDEX010000001.1:29855-31002 GCA_964504405.1 uncultured Gaiellales bacterium
CGGAAGAGCTCCTTGCTCGCCTCGGAGTAGGCCGACATGCGGGGCGGCACGACGACGGCGTGGGGGCAGAGCCGCAGTGCGCGCGAGCCGCTCATCGGCGTCGAGATGCCGAACGCCTTCGCCTCGTAGCTCGCCGCGAGCACGACGCCCATGCCGACGACCACCGGCCGTCCGCGCAGCGCGGGGTCGTCCCGCTGCTCAACGGACGCGTAGAAGGAGTCGACGTCCGCGTGGAGGATCGTCCCCTCGCGCACGAACATATGTTCGCACAGTGCCTCGCGATTGTCGAATGCGCGCTGCTCGTCGACGGTCCGCTCGGGGGCCGGCTCGCCGCTCGTCGATCCGGAGAGCTCGCCGTCGTGACCCTTCACGGCGTCGCGCTGGACTTTCCGTCCGACCGGGTGGAAGATCGCGAAGGGGTCACGTCCGCGAAGGAGGCACTCATGGCCGCACCAACGGCGGGCACGTCCACCATCAACGAGCACGAGCTGGCGGAAGTCGAGCGGGCGAACGCCTCGGGTCTCACGCCGGTCGCGTTCGTGCACGGCCTGTGGCTCTTGCCCTCCAGCTGGGATCGGTGGGCCGACCTGTTCGAAGAGAACGGCTTCGTGGCGGTGCGGCCGCACTGGCCGGACGACCCCGAGACCGTCGCGGAGGCGAAGGCGAACCCCGGTGTCTTCGCGCGCAAGGGTCTCGGCGACATCGCCGATCACGTCGTGAACGTCCTCGAACGGCTCGAGAAGAAGCCGGCCGTGATCGGACACTCCTTCGGCGGCCTGCTCGCACAGATCGTCGCGGGCCGCGGGCTTGCTTCGGTCTCGGTCGCGATCGACCCCGCGCCGTTCCGCGGCGTGCTGCCGCTGCCGATCAGCGCGCTGCGTTCGGCCTCGCCCGTGCTGAAGAACCCGTTGAACCGCAACCGCGCGGTGCCTCTCACGTACGAGCAGTTCCGCTACGGCTTTGCGAACGCCGTCAGCGAGGAGGAGGCGAAGGAGCTCTACGAGACGTTCGCGGTGCCCGGCTCGGGCGAGCCGATCTTCCAGGCCGCCGCCGCGAACTTCAACCCGTGGACGGAGGCGAAGGTCGACACGAAGAATCCCGAGCGCGGCCCGATGCTGATCGTCTCGGGCGAGCTCGACCACACGGT
>CAZDEX010000001.1:31102-38541 GCA_964504405.1 uncultured Gaiellales bacterium
CTCTGCCTCGCGTTCCCGCTCGAGCCGCCGGCCGGCCGACCGAGCAGGCTCCCCGAGCTCGAGGCCGTGACCGTGCCGACGCTCGTCGTGCAGGGCACCCGGGACCGCTTCGGGATGCCGCCCGCCGCGCCGAAGCGGACGATCGTCGAGGTCTCCGCCGACCACTCCCTCCGCACGGATCTTGCCGCCGTCGGCGATGCGGTTCGTGGCTGGCTGCGCGGACGGGCGTAGAATCCGAACGCATGGCCACCGTGTCCGAGATCCTCGCGGACAAGACCGGCGATCTGCTCACGATCGACGCAGACGACTCCGTGCTGGACGCTGTGCGCAAGATGGTCGAGTCGAACGTCGGCTCGCTGCTCGTCAACGTGGACGGGCGCGTGCAGGGGATCGTCACGGAGCGCGACTACCTTCGTCGCGTCTCGCTCGAGGGGCGCACGGAGAAGGACACGCCTGTGCGCGAGATCATGACATCGCCGCTGATCGTGGTCGGGCCCGACACGACGATCGACGAATGCATGGCGCTGATGACCGATCGCCGCATCCGTCACTTGCCCGTCGTGCGCGACGGCAGCATCGCTGCGGTGATCTCGATCGGCGACCTCGTCAAGTTCCAGTCGCAGCAGCAGAGCTTCCAGATCAAGTACCTGACGGACTACATCACGGCGCGTTAACGATTGTCCTGCAGACTGGCGGGCGTGAGAGGGGGGTCTCTCGCCGTTGCAGTCCTCGCCGTCGTGCTCGCACTCACGCCGGCAGGCTCCGCCGCGCAGCGCCACGCGAGCGCCGGGGTGTTCACGGGGTACGGCTTCGATGCATGCACAGCGCCGTCGACGAACTCGTTGCAGGCCTGGTCGGCGTCGCCCTACCGCGCAGTCGGTATCTACCTCGGCGGCGTCAACCGCGCATGCCCGGACGGCAACCTCTCGTCGTCGTGGATCGCGACGACGCTCGGTCTCGGCTGGAACCTGTTGCCGCTGTACGTCGGGCTGCAGGCGCCGTGCGTCAGCCAGTCGAAGCTGCAGCACATCTCCACCAACGTGACGACTGCAGGGTCGCAGGGGCGGGCCGCTGCGGATGACGCGGCGACGCTCGCCGCCGGGAAGTTCGCGCTGCCCGACGGGAGCCCGATCTACTTCGACATGGAGGGCTACCCCGCGAACGACGGCTCGTGCACGAAGGTCGTGCAGGCGTTCGTCACCGGGTGGGTGAACGAGTTGCGCGCGCAGGGCTACGTGCCCGGCGTGTACGGAAGCGCCGCCTCGACGATCCGCGACGTGTCGACGCTCGGCCCCGCATTGCCCGACGCAATCTGGATTGCGAACTGGAACGGGGTCGAAGGCGTGTTCGGCGACCCGTACGTCAGCGACAGCCTCTGGGCGAACCATCAGCGCGTGCACCAGTACAAGGGCGGCCACAACGAGACGTGGGGTGGCGTGACGATCAACATCGACAGCAACTACGTCGACGGCGCGGTCGTCTCGCCGATCGCGCCGCCGCCGCCCGCACCGCCGCCGCCCGCGGGCTCGGTCGGCTCCGGAGACGGCAAGGCGACAGCGACGTGGACGAGCGGCGCGTTCCCGTCGACCGCCGTGGTCACGTTGACGCCCACCTCGGCGCCGCCGTCGCCGACCGGCTACGCGGTGCAGCTGACGGTCACCGACTCGCAGACGTCGACGCCGATCACGCGCTTCGGGACGCCGGTCGGTCTCCACCTCGCGGTTCCCGCGAGCGGGCTCGCTCCGTCGTTCTCGACCGACGGGACGACGTGGAAGGCGCTCCCGAAGGCGGCGCCGGGCCTCGACGCCGGCTACACGATCCTCGGTGACGGCACCGTCGAGATCGACACGCTCGTGCCCGGCTACTTCGGGCTGCTCGCCGACACGGTGCCGCCGAGCCGTCCCGACGGCGTGACGGGCACGTTCGTCAAGGGCGCCCTCCGGCTCACGTGGCAGGGGTCGACCGACAACGTAGGGCCGGTCGTGCGCTACGACGTGCTGCTCGACGGCACGCCCTCGGCGCACGTCCCCGGCAGCGCGCGGCGCGTGACCGTGCGCGCGTTCCATCCCTCGACGCAGACCGTTTACCGCATCCGCGCGATCGACCTCGCCGGCAACGCGAGCGTCCCGTCGAAGCCGGTCGTCGTCGTGCCTGCGAAGCGGCCGGCGGACACGCCGAATCCGGTTCCGCGGTGGGCGTGGCAGCTCTACACCTGGCAGCACGGTTCAGGCAGCAGGCCCGCCACCGCGCCGCGCAAGCCCCCGGCCTGGTACTGGCACTGGGCGGCGTGGCGCTCTGCTCCATTCCGTCTGAAGCAGTAGCGCGAGCCCGTATGTCGCGGCGAAGAGCCCGACGGACCCATCGGTGGATCGTGCCGCACCACCATCCACTTTCTGGACCACGAAAAAATCCTGTCGGCACGGTGGCGCTTTCGTCCACCGGCCGTGTCCCGCCCTGCAAGTCCGGCGCGGCACGAAATTCATGCTCCGAGCGGTATTCGCGTGAGCGGCTACGATCGGCGCGCGTGAGGGGGTCTCTCATCACTGCGCTGGCTGCACTACTGCTCTGCGTCTCGGGCGCGCAGGCGGCGTCGCGCGACCTCCAGCACGTCACGCTGATCGGCGACTCGGTCGCCGACGCAATTCCCGGCGACAGCCAGGCCCTTGCGACCGTCCGCCAGGGGATCGACCTCGACCTCGAGGTAGCGCCGTGCCGGCGCGTCGACCAGGACAGCTGCCCGATCAACGGCGTTCGCCCACCGAACGTCGTGCAGCTCGTCAAGTCGATGGGCTCGAAGCTCGGCCCGAACGTCGTTGTCTCCGTCGGCTACAACGACTTCGCGGACCAGTACGCGACGAACATCGAGACCGCGCTCGACGCGATGAAGGCCGCCGGCGTGAAGCACGTGTGGTGGCTCACGCTGCGGGCTGTGCATCACCCCTACCTGAACATGAACGACGAGATCGTGAACGCCGCGAAGAACCATCCCGAGATGGACGTGATCGACTGGAACGTCTACTCGCGCAGCCATCCGGACTGGTTCCAGGCCGACGGGCTCCACCTGCTCGCGCCGGGGGCGGAGGCGATGGCGGATCTGATCCACAAGACGCTGATCGAGGCGGGCGTCGCGCTGAAGCCCGTGCAGGTTGCGACGACCGCACTGCCGGCAGCGCACCACGGCAAGTCGTACGCGGCGAAGCTCGCGGCGTCGAACGGCCTCGCGCCGTACCACTGGTCGCTGCTCGCGCGCCCGCCGAAGGGCGTGCACCTCGAGGCCGACGGGCGGATCATCGGCAAGCCGCTCGTGAAGCCCGGCAACTACGTTTTGAAGGTCCGCGTCAAGGACTCCGCGTCGTCGGTCGACACGCAGCGCCTCATCTTGCGCGTCAAGCGCTAGGCGCGTGCTCTTCCCGACCGTCACCTTCGCGGTCTTCTTCCTGATCGTGCTCCCCGTCTCGTGGACGCTGATGCGGTACCAGCGGTTGTGGCGGGCGTGGATCCTGCTTGCGAGCTACGTGTTCTACGCGTGGTGGGACTGGCGCTTCGTCTTCCTGCTCGCGGCGTCGACCGTCGTGAACCACGTGCTCGCGGTCGCGATACATCGTGCGCGCACAGTCGCCGCGCGCAAGTCGTTCCTCGCGCTCGCGATCGCGTTCGACCTGGGCCTCCTCGGCTACTTCAAGTACACGAACTTCTTCCTCAGCTCCGTGGACAACCTGGTCGGAACGTCCTGGATCGCGCACGTGGTGCTGCCGGTCGGGATCTCTTTCTACACCTTCATGGCGATCTCGTACGTCGTCGACACCTACCGCGGTGAGCTCGTGCCGGCGTCGTTCTCGCGCTTCGCGGTGTTCCAGGCCTTCTTCCCGCACCTGGTCGCCGGGCCGATCGTCCGCGCGAGTGAGCTGCTGCCGCAGCTCGAGCGCCCGCGCGATCCGCGGCGTGTCGACGTCTCGCGCGCGTTCGTGCTGATCACGAGCGGCCTCTTTCTCAAGGTGGTGATCGCGAACCACCTCGCGACACACATCGTCGACGACGTGTTCGCGGCGCCGAACCGGCATTCGTCGCTCGAGGTGCTCGTCGCCGTCTACGGCTATGCAGTCCAGATCTTCGCCGACTTCTGCGGCTATACGAACATCGCGATCGGCGTCGCGCTGCTCCTCGGCTTCGAGTTCCCCCAGAACTTCGCGTCGCCGTACGCCGCGGTGACGCTCCAGGACTTCTGGCGGCGCTGGCACATGACGCTGTCCCGCTGGCTGCGCGACTACCTCTACATCCCGCTCGGCGGGAACCGCAAGGGGCGCATCCTCACCTACCGCAACCTGATGCTCACGATGGTGCTCGGTGGGCTCTGGCACGGCGCCGCGTGGACGTTCGTCGTGTGGGGCGGGATCCACGGGCTCGGCCTCGCGCTCGAGCGGGCGACGGGCTGGCGGCCCAACAAGTGGCTCGGCCGGCTGATCACGTTCCACGTCGTCTGCCTCGCGTGGATCTTCTTCCGCGCCGACTCGTTCGCGCGCGCCGGCGACGTGATCGCGCGGCTCTTCACTGCGTGGGGGCAGCCGTCGCCGCTCGTCACGACGTCGGTCGTGCTCGCGATCCTGGTCGGGATCATCGGCCAGTACGTGCGGCCCGGCGCGGTCGCCGCGACGCTGCGCGGCTTCCAGGTGCTACCGCTGCCCGCGCAGGCGACCGCGTTCGGCGTTGCGCTCGTCGTGATCGACACCCTCGGCCCCGAAGGCGTGGCGCCCTTCATCTACTTCCGCTTCTGATGCGCATCCCGTCGAACTCCGCCGCGCGTGGCGTGCTCGTCCTCTTCTTCGGGCTGGCGCTCGCCGCGCTGCTGCAGGCCGAGGGGCTGCGCAAGCAGGCGGAGATCCAGCCGGCCGGCTTCCAGCGCGACCTCGCCATCAAGGTGACGCGTCCGCTCCTCGACGTCAGCCGCGCGCTGCATCTGGCGACACCGCGGCACGAGCTGCAGGTCGCGCTCGGCCGCCAGAACGAGGACACGATCGACACGCGCGTCCACCTGACCCTGCCGCCGCCTGCGGGCCCGCTCCCGCACGCGCGGCCCGCGCCGCGACACAGGAGCGCACACCCGCCCCGGAGGCCCGAGTTCACGGCGGCCAGGCCGCTGCGGCTCTGGGTCGCAGGTGACTCGCTCGCCGAGGTGCCGGGGCAGGCCCTCGAGCGCGTGACCGACCCGGCGCTCGCGGTCGTGGGCGTCGAGAGCAGGCTGTCGACGGGGCTCGCGCGCACAGACCTCTACAACTGGTTCACGCGCATCCAGCAAGCCGAGGCCCAGCTGAAGCCGAACGTCGTCGTGTTCTCCTTCGGCGCCGACGACGCGCACGACTACATGGGCGGTGCGCACGTCGGGCCGTTCGGGAGCCCGTCGTGGATCGCCGAGTACCGGCGGAGGGTGGACGGCGTGACGCGCGAGCTGAATGCGGCAGGGATCTACGTCGTGTGGCTCGGACTCCCGATCCCCGACGGCCCCGGCTTCAAGAAGAGCTTCCCCGTCGTGAACACGATTCTCGAATCGGTCGCGAAGAACCACGCGAAGCAGTCGACGTTCGTCGACACGTGGCACATGCTCGACGACTTCCACGGGCGCTACACCGCCTACCTGCGGGTGCACGGGAAGCTGACGCTCCTCCGCCTGCCGGACGGCGTGCACTACACCGCGGCGGCCGGCGATCTCATCGCGGCGCAGACGCTGAAGCAGCTGCGCGCGGTCTACCGCTTCTGAGGTGGTGTCTGACACCTTTTCGCGTGTCGGCCTCGTGCTCGTCTCGAACGGGTGTCAGACACCCCTTCGGTCGGCGCCGCGCACTGGTGTCTGACACCTTTGGCGGGTCGGCCTGGTGCGTCGTCTCGAACGGGTGTCAGACACCCCTTCGGCGCGCGACGCGCGTCAGTCGACCGCGAGCAGGTCGACGACGAAGACGAGCGGCTCGTGCGGCTGGATGACGCCGCCGGCGCCGCGCGCGCCGTACGCCATCGCCGACGCGATCGTCAGCTTGCGCCGTCCGCCGACCCGCATGCCCTGCACGCCCTGGTCCCAGCCGGCGATGACCTGGCCGTTGCCGAGCTTGAACTCGAACGGACGCTCGCGGTCCCAGGAGGCGTCGAACTCCGCGCCGGTGCGGAACGCGACGCCCACGTAGTGGACGGTCACCTTCTTGCCGGCGGTCGCCTCGTCGCCCTCGCCGACGACGAGGTCCTCGACGCCGAGCTCGAACGGGATGTCGCCGTCGGGCTTGTCGATGTGCGGGCGCTCGAGGCTCATGCCTTCGCATTCTGCTCGAACCGCTTCGCCGCCGCGTCGGCAGCTGCGTAGTCCTTCGTCTCGAGCGCCTTCACGATCATGTTCAGCCGGCGCGTGCGCACGGCTCCCTGCGCGGCGTCGAGCCACGCGAGCCAGCGGTTCCAGCGCGTGCGCGACACACGCTGCTGCTGCTCCTTTGCGGCCGGGCTCGCCTTGAACCGCGCCTTCAGGTCGTCCGGCGTCGGAGCCGCCTTCTGCACGGTGTACGCGCGCTCCCACTCGCCCGACGCCTTCGCCGCCTCGACGGCAGCGAGACCCATCGGCCGCATCTCGCCGGTTTCGATGTGCCGCAGCGCGATGTTCTTGTTCACGAGCGACCACTTGCTCCTCGGGCGGCGCGGCGTCCAGCGCTGCGCGTACCGGCGTTCGTCGATCGTGCGGATCACTCCGTCGATCCAACCGAACTTGAGCGCGATCTCGACCGCTTCCGCCCACGCGACAGACTCTTCGCCGCTTCCCTTCTTCCAGTAGACGAGCCAGACCTCGCGCTCCGACTCGTGGTTCGCTTCGAGCCACCGCTCCCAACCCGCCGCGTCGAGCGGGCCGATCTCAGGCAAACGCGTTCTCGCCGGTCAGTGCGCGGCCGATCAGCAGCTTCTGGATCTGCGAGGTGCCTTCGTACAGCGTCGTCACGCGCGCGTCGCGCGCGTACTTCCCGACCGGGTACTCGTCGACGTAGCCGTACCCGCCGTGCGCCTGCACCGCGGCGTTCGCCGCGCGCACCGCGACCTCGGACGCGAAGTACTTCGCGTACGACGCCTCCACTGTGTGCCGCTCGCCACGGTCGGCGACCGACGCGGCGCGCCAGACTAGCAGGCGCGCTGCTTCGGTCTCGACGGCGATGTCGGCGAGCAGCTCCTGCACGAGCTGGAAGCTCGCGACGCTGCGCCCGAACTGCCTGCGCTCCTTCGTGTAGGCGATCGACGCGTCGAGGCAACCCTGCGCAATCCCGACGCAGCCGGCGCCGAGCGAGATACGGCCGTGGTCGAGCGCCGACATCGCGACCTTGAATCCGCCACCGAGCTCGCCCACGATCGCGTCGTCGCCGACGCGCACGCCGTCGAGGAAGAGCTCCGCGGTGTCCTGCGCGCGGAGGCCGAGCTTGCCC
>CAZDEX010000002.1:0-28945 GCA_964504405.1 uncultured Gaiellales bacterium
ATGGGCCTGATCGCCGCGATCGTCGGCCTCGCGCTGCTCGTGATGATCCACGAGTCGGGTCACTTCTTCGCCGCGCGCGCGGTCGGCATGACGCCGCGCAAGTTCTATCTCGGCTTCGGCCCGCCGATCGTGCGCACGCGTCGCGGGGGTGTCGAGTACGGGATCGGTTCGATCCCGCTCGGCGGCTACGTGAAGATCCCCGGTATGAACCGCCCGTCGCCGGGCGACCTTCGCAAGGTGCTGCCGCCCGACCGCGCCGAGCAGCACGCCGCCGAGCTCGACGCGCTCGACGCGGCGATCGAGAGCGGGGACTACGACCGCGCGCACGAGCTGCTGGTCGAGCTGAAGCCGGCGTTCGGCGACACGCGTGCGTGGGAGGAGCAGGAAGGCGCGCTCGCCCGCGACGCGTACTGGCGTCAGCCGACCTGGCGCCGGCTCACCGCGATCTTCGCCGGCCCCGCCGTCAACCTCGTCTTCGCGCTCATCCTCTTCACCGGCCTCTTCGTCGTCTCCGTGACCCGTGACACGAACGTGATCGGCCGGGTGCTGAAGGGCTCGCCTGCCGCGGCCGCGCACCTCCACAAGGGAGACCACGTGATCGCCGTCGCCGGGCAGCGTGTCGCGCCGAAGGACATCCCCGCGCACATCCGCGCGACGGGCGGGCGGCAGTTCCCGCTCACCGTCGCCCGCGACGGCCGGACGCTGCGCATCCCGATCCGCGCGAAGCAGACGGAGGGCGCGTACCGGATCGGGATCGCGATCGAACTGCGCGTCGGCCCGGGCGAGTCGCTGCCCGCGGCGTTCGTCGACGCGAACAAGCAGGCGTGGGAGGTCACGCGGGGCACCGTCCAGGGCATCGGGCACCTGCTCGTCGGCAAGGACACGAACCAGGTCTCGAGCTCCGTCGGCATCGTCCGCGTCTCGGCCGCCGCGTGGCGCGCCGGCCTGCGGACGTTCCTCGGCGTCCTCGGGCTGATCAGCCTCGCGCTCGGGCTGCTCAATCTGCTGCCCATGCTCCCGCTCGACGGCGGCCACATCGTGATGGCGCTCATGGAGAAGGTGCGCGGCCGCACGTTCCCGCAGTCGGTCTACATCCGCTACAGCGTCGTCGGCCTCACCCTCTTCGCCGTGCTCATGTACTTCGGGCTCCGGAACGACCTCTTCGGCGGATCCGGCTAGGGAGAGGCTTGATGACGCAATCCCGCACCAAGCCTCTAGGTACCCTGGCCCCGTGGCCAGTGAGCGCTCGGTAAACGTCGGCGGCGTCCAGATCGGGGGCGGCGCACCGGTCGTCGTCCAGTCGATGACCACGACGAAGACGCACGACGTTCCCGCCACGACGGCGCAGATCGCCGCGCTCGCGAGCGCCGGCTGCGAGATCGTGCGCGTCGCCGTCCCGAAGACCGAGGACGCCGAAGCGCTGGGCAGGATCGTCCGCTTCTCGCCGGTCCCGATCATTGCGGACATCCACTTCAACGCGAGCCTCGCGCTGAAGGCGATCGAGCAGGGCGTCGCCGCCGTGCGGATCAACCCCGGCAACATCGGCGGCCCCGACAAGGTGGAGCAGGTCGTCCGTGCGGCGAAGGCCAAGGGCATCCCGATGCGCATCGGCGCGAACTCCGGCTCGCTGCCGAAGCACCTCGAGGAGCTCGCGCACCAGGATCAGGCCGAGGCGCTCGTCGAAGCCGCGCTCGAAGAGGTGCGGCTGCTCGAGACACTCGACTACTACGACTTCAAGATCTCCGTGAAGTCGAGCCACGTGCCGACGATGATCCGCGCGTACCGGATGCTCGCCGAGAAGGTCCCGTATCCGCTCCACCTCGGCGTGACCGAGGCGGGAACCGTGTTCGGCGGATCGATCAAGAGCGCCGTCGGCATCGGCACGCTGCTCGCCGAGGGAATCGGCGACACGATCCGCGTCTCGCTGTCGGCGGACCCCGTCGAAGAGCCGAAGACCGCCTACGAGATCCTCAAGGCGCTCGGCTTGCGCGAGCGCGGGCCCGTGATGATCGCGTGCCCGTCATGCGGTCGCGACAACGTGGGCGTGCACACGCTCGCCGAGGAAGTCGAGACGCGCCTCGCGACCTACCCGCAGGCATTCGAGGTCGCCGTGCTCGGCTGCGCCGTGAACGGGCCCGGGGAGAGCGGGGATGCCGACTTCGGCATCGCGGGCGGACGTGACGTCGGCTTCATCTACGCACACGGCCGCGTGCTGAAGAAGGTTTCGAGCGACATCCTGGTCGACGAGCTCTTCCACGAGATCGACAAGTGGATCGCCGAGGGCATGTTCCGTCCGAAGCGGCTGAAGATGGCCAAGCCGGCCGCGCTCGCGATGGCTGAAGCCTCCGCGATTCCGCTCGAGTAGCCTGGGGGGACAACGATGATTGCCCGGGCCTCACAGCTCTTCCTGCCGACCCTGCGCGACGCGCCCGCGGACGCGGACGCCGTCAACCACAAGCTGCTCGTGCGGGGCGGCTTCATCCGCCAGGTGACGAGCGGCATCTGGACGTTCCTGCCGCTCGGCTGGCGCGTGCACCGGAAGGTCGAGCAGATCATCCGCGAGGAGCAGGATGCGATCGGCGCGCAGGAGATGCTGATGCCTGTCCTGACGCCGTTCGAGCTGTGGCAGCAGACGGGACGCGACTTCATCCAGGAGATCTTCCGGCTGCAGGACCGTCGGGGCGCGGATCTCGTCCTGCCGCTCACGCACGAGGAGACCGTCTCGTTCCACGCGCGCGAGCTGCACAGCTATCGGCAGCTGCCGCAGATGCTCTACCACATCGCGATCAAGGAACGCGACGAGCCGCGGCCGGGCAAGGGCCTGATCCGAATGCGCGAGTTCATCATGAAGGACGCGTACTCGTTCGACCGCGACGACGCGGCGCTCGACCGGAGCTTCGAGCTACAGCGTGGCGCATACGAGCGGACGTTCGCGCGGCTCGGCGTGCACGCGCTCGGCGTCGAGGCGGAGCCCGGGATGATGGGCGGCACCGAGTCCGTGGACTTCCTCGCGCCCGCGGGCGCCGGCGAGAACACGCTCGTCACGTGCGAGAACGGCGATTTCGCGGCCGACATCGAGGTGGCGCGGACGATCCCGCGCGCGGCCGTCTTCCCCGAGACGCTGAGGACCCCCGAAGAAGTCGAGACGCCGGGCGTGAAGACGTGTGAGGCCCTCGCCGACTTCCTGTCGATCGACGTCGCGGCGACATCGAAGGCGATGCCCGTCACGACCGACGACGGCGTCGTGCTCGCGGTGATCCGCGGCGACGACCGCATCGAGCCGGCCAAGCTCGACGCCGCGCTCGGCATGCAGTCGCGGCCGTCCACCGACGAGGAGATCCGCGAGGCGTTCGGCGCATCCGGTGGCTCGCTCGGCCCGGTCGGATTCAAGGGTCGCATCGTCGCCGACCTCACGCTGCGCGACGGGCAGTACGTCGCCGGCGCGAACCGCGACGGCTGGCATCTGCGTGGCGCCCAGGCAGGCCGCGACTTCGAGCCCGAGTTCGCCGACCTGCGTGAGTCCGCGGAGGACGACCGCTGCCCGGTCTGCGGTGGCCGGCTGCAGTTCACGACCGCGATCGAGGTCGGGCACATCTTCAAGCTCGGCACCCGCTACTCGGCGCCGCTCGACGCGACGTTCGTGGACGAAGACGGCGCCGAGAAGCCGCTGATCATGGGCAGCTACGGGATCGGCCTCGCGCGCGTGCTGGCCGCCGTCGTCGAGCAGAGCCACGACGAGAACGGGATCATCTGGCCGCCGTCGATCGCGCCGTACGACGTGCACGTCGTCGTCGTGAAGGGCGCCGAGGAAGTGGGGGAGCAGGCCGCCACCGCGCTGGACGCGGCGGGGCTCGACGTGCTCCTCGACGACCGCGACAAGCGCCCCGGCGAGAAGTTCGCGGACGCCGACCTGATCGGCATCCCGATCCGCGTCACGGCGGGAAAGAAGAGCCTCGAGGACGGCGCCGCGGACGTCCGGGACCGGGCGACGGGCGAGGAGCGACGTGTCAACGTCGCCGACCTGGGCAATGAAGTTCGGTAATGGCGAAGCGGCGTCGCTACGCGTCAGAGACCTTCGGCCCGGCGGTTGAGCGGCTGATGAACGAGACAGGTGTTACGTATCGGGCCCTCGCTTCCAAGACAGGCCTGTCCGCCGGGTACCTGAACCACCTCGTCCACGGAAACCGGCCTGTGCCCTCGAACGACGTCGTGGAGACCCTGGCGGGCGCCCTGGACGTCGATCCCGAGTATTTCCGCGAATATCGGCTTCGGGTGATCACCGAGAAGCTCGAAGCCATGCCGGATTTGGTCGATCGGCTCTATAAGCGTTTGAACGGCTAACCAGCTCGTTCCAGAAGCGTCTAACTGAGTGGCCGGTGGGGTCCCGGCAAACGACCACTGGGGGGTTAGGGGCCCCACCGCGCCTTTTCCCCTGACCGCTAGCGTGAGCGTCCGATGGACCTCGGCGTCTACACCTTCGCCGAGCTGGGCGGCCAGGGCGGCGCGCAGCGGATGCGCGAGCTGCTCGAGGAGGCTCAGCTCGCCGAGCAGGTCGGTCTCGACGTGTTCGGCGTGGGGGAGCACCATCGCCCCGACTTCGTCGTCTCGGCTCCCGCGGTCGCCCTCGGTGCGATCGGCGCGCGCACCGATCGCATTCGGCTCACGAGTGCGGTCACCGTCCTCAGCTCGGACGACCCGATCCGCGTCTTCCAGGAGTTCTCCGAGGTCGACCTGATCTCGAACGGACGCGCCGAGATCATGGCCGGGCGTGGGTCGTTCATCGAGTCGTTCCCGCTGTTCGGCTACGACCTGAACGACTACGACCGGCTGTTCGACGAGAAGCTCACCCGTCTCCTCGAGATACGAGAGACGCTGCAGGTGAACGGCCTCGGAGTCTATCCCCGGCCCGTGCAGGCGCCGCTGCCGGTGTGGCTGGCCGTCGGCGGCACGCCGGAGTCGGCCGTGCGCGCCGGGCGGCTCGGCCTGCCGATGGCCCTCGCGATCATCGGTGGCCAGCCCGAGCGCTTCGTGCCGTTCGTCGAGCTCTTCCGGCGCGCATCGGAGCAGCCGCTGCTGCTCGGCATCAATTCGCACACGTACGTCGCGGAGACCTCGCAGCGTGCGGCGGACGAGTTCTTCCCCGGCTACGCGGAGATGATGACGCGCATCGGGCGCGAGCGCGGCTGGCCGCCGATGGAGCGCCAGAGCTTCGAGGCGCTGCGCACGCCGCGCGGCGCGCTCCTCGTCGGCAGCCCGGACCAGGTCGTGGAGAAGATCCTCTTCGAGCACGAGCTCTTCCGGCACGACCGCTTCCTCGCGCAGATGAGCGTGGGGACGATGCCGCACGCGCAGGTGATGCGCTCGATCGAGCTCTTCGGCACGAAGGTCGCGCCGCAGGTCCGCAAGGAGTTCGCGCCGCGCACGCAGAAACCGACTGCGTGATCGGAACGCTGAACGAGGGAGCGCTGCACGCGCAGCTGAAGGAGTGGTACCGCGAGCCGGGCGACCTGCTGGAGGAGAAGGTCGGGAGCTACGTGATCGACCTGGTGCGCGGCGACCTGCTCGTCGAGTTCCAGACCGGCGGGTTCGCCCCGCTGCGCGTGAAGCTCGCCGCGCTGGCGGAGGAGCATCGCGTGCGCCTCGTCGCGCCGATCGCGCTGACGCGTCGAATCGTCCGCCTCTCCGCCGACGGCGAGGTGCTCTCGTCGCGCCGCTCGCCTCGCCGCGGCTCGTTGCACGACGTGTTCGAGCGGCTCGTTTCCATCCCGGGACTGCTCGCGCATCCGAACTTCGAGCTCGAGGTGCTGCTCACGCACGAGGACGAGCTGCGGATGTTCGGCCTTCGCCGCTCGTATCGCCGCCGAGGCTGGACGATGGTCGGCCGCTCGCTCGTCGGCGTCGAAGAAGCCGTGCGCATCACGTCGCCCGCCGACGCTGCGCAACTGCTGCCCGAACTTGCCGCGACGTTCGACACGGCGGAACTTGCGACCGGCAGCTGCATCGACCGCCGGCTCGCGCAGCGCATGGCGTACTGCCTGCGTGCGCTCGGCGTGATCGAGCCCGTCGGCAAGCGGCGCGGCGCCGTGCTCTACGCGCGCGTCTGACTAGTCGATCAACGCGTTCGCAAGCGCGGTCCACGCTGCGGCAGGGATGCCGTCCTCGCCGAGCGGCTGCAGGCACACGTGGTCGGCTCCCGCGTCGAGGTGCGTGTGGACGACGTCGGCGATCTGCTCCGCGCTCCCGTGCGGAACGATCGTGTCGATCAGGCGGTTCGAGCCGCCGTCTGCGAGGTCCGACTCGGTGAAGCCGAAGTCGAGCAGGCGCCGCGTGTAGTTGCGCAGGCCGAGGTAGAGCTGCGCGTAGTCGCGCGCGATCGCACGGGCGCGTGTCGCATCGGTGTCGACGACGCACGCGAGCTCGGGCACGACGAGCTTGTCGGTACCGAGCCGGGCGCGCGCAGCGCGCGTGTGCTCGACCGGAACGAAATAGAGGTGTGTTCCGGCGGTTCGCTCGGCGGCGAGCTCCAGCATCTTCGGGCCGAGTGCAGCGAGGCAGCGCGCGTCCACCGGGGGAGGCTTCGGCGCCGCGTCGAGGCCGTCGAGGAACGCACGCATGGCGGTCAGCGGGCGGCGGTAGTCGCTCGTCGCCTCCGGATGACCGATGCCGATGCCGAGCATGAACCGTCCGGGGAAATCGGCGCGGATGGCTGCGTCGGCGGCCGCCGTCTCGCCGGGGTCGCTGCTCCAGACGTTGACGATGCCTGTCGCGGCGACGAGGGTCGACGTCGCCTCGAGGATCGGGCGAACGTCTGCCGCCTGCGGCGAGCTGCCGAGCCAGAACGTGCCGTATCCGAGCTGCTCGACGAGCTTCGCGGCTTCGGCGGCGCGGTCGATGCCTAACGGCCGGTAGCTCGTCCACACGCCGATCTTCCCGAGGCTCACCTGCATCGTCTCACCGCACAACCGTAGAGCACCTCGATTGCGGCGCGTGGTGAGAAACCGCTTGATACCGTGGCCCGCAGTCGCGGGGCGTGGCGCAGCCTGGTTAGCGCGCTAGTCTGGGGGACTAGAGGTCCCGAGTTCGAATCTCGGCGCCCCGACTTCGAAGGCCTCGCGCATGCGGGGCTTTTGCACGTCTGGGTGCCGTCACGCGTGCCGGTCAGGCCCCGCTCAGGATCCCGCAGGCACCGTGCCGCCCCATGACCGCGCGGAAGATGCTCAACAAGGTCCCGGAGGTCACCCTTTACTTCTGGGTGATCAAGGTGCTCTGCACGACGGTCGGTGAGACGGCGTCGGACTATCTCTCCTCCAACGTCGGTCTTGGACTGACCAAGACGACCTTCATCACGGGCGCCGCGCTCGTGATCACGCTGGTATTCCAGTTCCGCGCGCGGAGGTACATCCCGGGGATCTACTGGCTCGGCGTCGTGCTGATCAGCGTCGTCGGCACGCAGATCACCGACAACCTCACCGACAACGCAGGCGTCTCACTCGTCACTACGACGATCGTCTTCTCGATCACGCTCGCGATCGTCTTCGCCGTTTGGTACGCGAGCGAGCGAACGCTGTCGATCCACACGATCTACACGACGCGCCGCGAGGCCTTCTACTGGCTTGCCGTGCTCTTCACCTTCGCACTCGGCACGGCGGCCGGGGACCTCACCGCAGAGCGCCTCGCGCTCGGCTACTGGGTCTCGGCGCTGATGTTCGCGGGGGTCATCGCCGCGGTCGCGGTCGCCCATTACCGCTTCGCGCTGAACGCCGTCGCCGCATTCTGGATCGCGTACATCCTGACGCGTCCGCTCGGCGCTTCACTCGGCGACTACCTTTCGCAGCCGCGCGCCGACGGTGGTCTCGGGCTCGGGACGACCGCGACGAGTGCGATCTTCCTCATCGCGATCCTCCTCGTCGTGGTGTATCTGAGCGTCACCCGGAAGGACGCGACCGAAGCGCGCCTCGGACATGTGCATCCGGTTGCGGACGTGCTGGTCGTCGCGCACCAGACGGCTGCAACGCCGCGCCTCCTCGACGCCATCCGCCAGCGTGTCGCCACAGGCCCTGCCCGCTTCCACCTGCTCGTTCCGAGCATCGCGCGGCATGCCGAGCTGACCGATGCGGAACGCGCGCAGCGGCACGCCGACGGTGAGCGTGTGCTCGCGCTCGCGCTGCCCCTGCTGGAGGAAGCTGCGGGCGGCCCCGTCGAAGGCTCCGTGTCGTACCGTCACGACCCGATGGACGCGATCGAGGAGACGCTGCGCGACGGCGACTTCCACGAGATCATCGTCTCGACGCTTCCCCACAGCGTCTCGCACTGGTTGCATCTCGACCTTCCGCGCCGGCTCGCGCACCTCGGGCTGCCGGTGACGACGGTGACCGCGCAAGAGCCGCGCGGGGCCGCTGTCAAAGCCACTGCCTGACCCGTTCGTACCGTCAGGCGCAAATCAGGCGTCCACGGGAACACTGTCGGAGATGAGCAGGTGCAGACAGGCCCTGCCGCTTGCCGCTGTCGTTCTCTGCGCCGCCGGTTGCGGAAGCTCACCCAAGAAGGCCACGCCCCCAACGACGACGACAACGACGGCAGCGACGACGGCGACGCAGCCCGCGCTCACCGCGCCGACCCAGTCGACGACGACGGCAAACGGGCCCGGCCCGCTGCAGGCGGAGGCCACGGCGACAGCGGCCGGTGACATCCCCGACAACCAGGTCTTCCTCTCCTTCCGGGATGCACCCGCGCACTATTCGATGAAGTACCCCGAAGGATGGGCGCAGCAGGGCGCAGGCAAGAACGTCACGTTCCGCGACAAGAACAACATCGTCCGCATCGTGGTCGCAGCGAGTGGCCCGCTGACGAAGGCCTCGATCCAGTCCGACACCGAGAAGCTCCACATCGTCCATCCGTTGCAGGCGACCACCATCTCGGGCTCGCCCGCGTTCAAGGTCAGCTACAGCACCGTCAGCGCCGCGAACGCCGTCACGGGCAAGCGCGTGAATCTCGTCGTCGACCGGTATTACCTGTGGCACGGCGGGCAGCGCGCCGTCGTGGATCTCGGCACGCCCGTCGGGGTCGACAACGTCGACGCGTACCGGATGATGATCGAAAGTTTCCGGTGGAGCTGAGGAGCCTCTACCGCGAGCCGGAACAGCGCAACGACGTCTCGTTCGGCGCACTCGAGTTCCACGACGTCTTCCGCATCTTCAGCTCCGGCCCGGCGGAGACCGTTGCACTCCGCGGCCTCGACCTGCACATCGAGCCGCGTGAGCTCGTAGCGCTGTACGGGCCCTCCGGCTCCGGGAAGAGCACGGCCCTGCACATCGCAGCGGGGCTCGACGAGCCTTCGGCCGGGGACGTGCTCGCGTTCGGGCGGTCGCTCGCGCGCATGGACGAGACGGACCTCGCCGACTACCGCGCGAGTGAGATCGCGATCGTGTTCCAGAGCGGCAACTTGTGGCCGCTGCTCTCGGCTCGGCAGAACGTCGCGCTCGGCTTGCGCCTCGCCGGCCGCGCCGCGGCGCGCGCGCGGGTCGACGAGGCGTTGAACGTCTTCGACCTCGCAGGTCGCGGTGGCCAGCGCGCAGGGTCGCTCTCCGGAGGAGAACAGCAGCGCGTCGCGATCGCAGCCGCCGCGGCGCGCGAGGCGAAGCTCGTCCTCGCCGACGAGCCGACGGCGGAGCTCGATGCGCAGAACGAGCAGAAGGTGCTCTCGGCGTTGCACCGCCTGCGCGACGCTTTCGGGAGCACGGTGGTCGTCGTCACGCACTCGCTGCAGGTCGCAGAGTCCGTCGACCGCGTGATCGAGCTGCGCGACGGAGTGGCGGCGTGAACAGCGTGGCAGCCACGACCGTCGCGCGATGCCGGGACGTCGAGGTCGTGTACGGCGCGGGCGCCGCCGCAGTGCGCGCCCTCGACGGCGTCTCGCTCGACGTTCGCGCGGGCGAGAGCCTGGCTCTGTTGGGACGCTCCGGCTCCGGCAAGACGACGCTCTTGCACGTCCTCGGGGGCCTCGTCGAGCCGACGGCTGGGATCGTCGAGTGGCACGGCCAACGCCTCGCGTCGCTCGACCGTGTCGCGCGCGGAGCGGCGCGGGCTCACGGGATCGCGTACGTCTTTCAGGGCGCGAACCTGTTGCCGCACCTGACGGCATTCGAGAACGTCGCGTTCGCCGCAGATCTCGCCCCCGCTGACGAAGACGCCCCCGCGTCTCCCGACGAGCTGCTCGAGCTCGTCGGACTGCGCGCGAAGGACGACAATCTGCCCGCAGAGCTCTCGGGTGGAGAGGCGCAGCGCGTCGCGATCGCGCGTGCGCTTGCCCAGCGGCCCGAGCTGCTCCTCTGCGACGAACCGACGGGGCACCTCGATACCGACACGGCGCAGCGCGTGCTCGACCTGATCGAAGCGCTGCGCGACGAGTTCGGGTTCGGGCTGATGGTGGCGACCCACGATGCAGAGGTCGCAGCACGGCTCGACCGCGCGCTCGAGCTCGAAGACGGGGCAATCGTGCGGGAGGAGCGGCAGTGAAAGCTGCGCCGCTCGCGTTCGCGGAGCTCGCGCGTTCGCCGGGCCGTGCGGCCGTGCGCGTCTTCACCCTCGCCGCCGCCGTCGGCCTCCTCGGCGCGATGGTGCTGTTCGTCGGCCACTCGCTGGGGACGATGACCTCCGGCGCAGTTCGCGGGGTGCCGCTCGACTGGCAGGGCCCCGTGCCGACGCGCGCGGCTGCCGAGCGCGTCGCGCGCGGCGTGGCACGACAGCCGGGGGTCGCGGTTGCGGTGCCCGCGGCCACCGCCCCCTTCGCACAGATCGAGCATCGGTCGGCCACCGTCGGGACGATCCGCTCCGGCGCCGGGTCGATTCTCGCAGTGCCGCCCGCGTACCCGCTCCACACCCTGCGGTTCTTGCGCGGTTCGCTGAAGCCCGGCGAGGTCGTCCTCGACCAGCAGCTCGCGGCGACCCTGCAGGCGCAGCCTGGGGACCGTGTCATCCTCTCGCCGCGTCCCGGCGCCAAGCCGGTGAGCGTGCGAGTCGGCGGCGTCGCGCTCGTCACCGCTCCGGACGAGCTCTTCCAGCCGTTGAACCCCCTCCTCGGGCCTGCGCCCGCCCAACCGCCCGCGAACATCGCGATCCTGCCCTTCGCCACGTTCGCGACGCGCGTCGCACCGGAACTGCCCTCGATCGCTTCCGGCGCGGGAGCGTCGGCCGTCCCCGGCGCGCAGACGGGCACGCAGTGGCAGGTGCAGGCGCAGGTCGACCCGCAGGCCCTGAGCGGGAGTCCCTCGACCGCCTCGAACGAGGCGACTCGCATTCGCAATCGCGTGGAGCGCTCGCTCCCGGGCCAGGTGACCTTCGTCGACAACCTGGCCGACGACCTCAACACCGCAGCGGGCGACGCGCTGTACGCCGAGACGCTCTACATCATGCTCGCGGTCCCGGGCGCGCTCGTCGCGCTCGGCCTCGCGTTTCTCGCAGCGCTGGGCACGGTCGAGCGGGACCGGCAGAGCCTTGCCCTGCTCCGCGCACGCGGCGCGCGCCGGCGCGACCTCCTCGTCCTTGCAGCCTTCGAGAGCCTCGTGCTCGGTATCGCTGCGGGCGCGCTCGGCACCGCGGTCGCGCTGGCAGCGGTTCACCTCACCGGATCCGCGGGCGGCGTCGGGACGGGCCGCATACTCGCGACGTTCGCGATCTCCGTGGCACTCGCAAGCCTCGGCGCTGCGGCGGCTCGTATCGGTGCCGGCCTCGTTGCGTTCCGTGGGAGCGTGGGGGAGGCGCGGCGCAGCGTGCGCCGCTCGGCGAAACCGCTCTGGCAACGCTTGTACCTCGACCTGCTCTGCCTGATCGTCGCGGGCCTCGTCTACTGGCTGACCGTTCGCACCGGCTTCTCTGCCGTCGTCAACCCGGACTCGAACCCGACGCTCTCGCTGTCGGTCTACATGTTCCTCGCGCCCGCGCTCCTCTGGGTCGGAGCGGCGCTCCTCCTCGTGCGCCTCCGCGGACGCGCCGTCGCATGGCTGGCGGCACGCGCCGCAGGTGGACGTGCGACGACTCCCGCAGGCTTCCTGCTCGTCAGCGCCGGCCGGCGTGGCGCGGCGATCAACCGCGGCCTCCTCGTGCTCGGCCTGCTCCTGGCGTTCGGCGTCAACATCGGCATCTTCGTGGCGACGTACGACCAGCAGGCGCGCGTGGACGCGCAGCTCACGCTGGGCGCCGACGTCGTCGCCACGGCGCCGGCGGGGGCGGTCGCGCAGCACGGGCTCGTCCAGCGCGTGTCGCGGATCCCAGGCGTCGCAGGCGTGTCGGCCGTCGACCACTCGTACGCGTACGTCGGCCCCGATCTCCAGGACACGTTCGGCGTCGATCCGGCGACGCTCACGCACGGGACGAGCCTGCGTGACTCGTACTTCCTGAGTGGGACCGCGGGGCAGGTCCTCGACCAGCTGCGCCGGATGCCCGACGGCATCGTCGTCTCGAAGGAGACGATCACCGACTACTCCCTCAATCAGGGCGACCTGCTGAGGCTGCGCGTGCTCGACCACGCCACGGGAACGTTCCGTGTCGCGCCGTTCCACGTGGTCGGGATCGTGCAGGAGTTCCCATCGGCGCCGAAGGACTCGTTCATGGTCGCGAACGTCGCCTACCTGCGACGCGTGACGCACGACCCCGGGCCGAACGTCCTGTTCGTCCGCGCCCATGGGGATCCGACGAGCGTCGCCGCACGCGTGGCCGCCGCCACAGGGCCGTACGGGACGACCGTCAGCGACATCCGGCGGCAGACGGCGCAGACGGTCAGCTCGATCACCACCGTCGACCTGCGCGGGATCGCCGGCATCGAGGAGGCGTTCGTCCTCGTGCTCGCGATGGCCGCCATGGCCCTCCAGGTGTCCGTGGGCCTCGCCGAGCGCCGCCAGGAGCTCGCCACGATGTCGGCGCTCGGGGCGTCCCTGCGGAGGACGGCGGCGTTTCTCTGGAGCGAGGCGGCGCTCGTGCTCGCTGCGTCGCTTGCGTTCGCGGCGGTGCTCGGGGTGCTCCTCGCCGAGATGCTCGTGGCAATGCTGCAGCACGTCTTCGATCCGCCGCCCGACCACCTGGCGGTGCCCTGGCCGTTCCTCCTCGGGCTCGGGGGCGCGGCCGTCGTGGGCGGGCTCCTCGCGGCCGCCCTCGCCGCACTCCAGATCCGAAGACTGCCGTTAGGTGCAATCCTACGGGAGGAATGACGGCAGGCGAACTCGGGAGGACGATCCTCGTCGTCGAGGACGACGAAGAGTTGCGCGCGGTGTTGCGCACCGGACTGCGCGAAGAGGGTTTCGTCGTCGAGACCGCGTCGACGGGCGCTGAAGCGCTGCAGCGAGTCGAGGAATCCCCACCCGAGCTGTTTGTCATCGACGTCGGGCTGCCGGACACCGACGGGCGCGACCTCTGCCAGGCACTCCGGGCGCGGGGCATCGAGACGCCTGTCCTCTTCCTCACGGCGCGCGACGCGCTCGTGGATCGCATCGCGGGGTTCGACGCCGGGGGCGACGACTACCTGACCAAGCCGTTCGCGTTCGTCGAGCTGGTCGCGCGCGTGCAGGCGGTACTCCGCCGGACCGGGGGCGACGAGGCGATCGAAGCGGCCGGCCTCCGGCTCGACCCGCTCGCGCACGCCGTGTCCGATCATGTGCGCGAGGTGCAGCTGACGCCCACCGAGTTTCGCCTGCTCGCACGGCTGCTCTCGCGCAATGGTGAAGCGGTGCGCCGCCGCGAGCTCGTCCGCGCCGGCTGGCCGCACGGCGCGTTCGTTCGTGAGAACACCCTCGACGCCTACGTCGCCCGGCTGCGCCGGAAGTTGAAGGAGCTCGAGGGCGCGCCCGAGATCACGACGATCCACGGCGTCGGCTACCGCGTGGGATGAGCAGGCTCGGCCTTCGCCGCCGGCTGCTGCTGCTCGTCATCGCGTCCGTGGTCGTGGTCGTCGCGGTCCTCGTCACGGGGTTCAACGTCGTGCTCGGCCGCTCGCTCGACGGGAACGCGCGCGACCTGGTCCGTTCGCGCGCGCTGACCGAGCTCGGGACGCTCGACATCGAAAAGGGACGGCTCGTGTCGACCGAAGCGCCCGACCGGCGCTCGACCGACACGTTCCTGTGGGTGTACGGCAAGAACGGACGCCCGCTCGAGGAACCGCGCGCGTCCCCCATCGTCCAGCGCGCGGTGCACGGCCTCGTAGGAGGTCCGGCGGGGTACGCCGACGTCTCCTCGAAGGACACACGGCTCTATGCGACGCCCGTGATCGCCCATCAGCGTCGTGTCGGCACCGTCGTCGCCGGCGTGTCGCTCGCCCCCTACGAAGAGACGCGCCGGGAGGCGCTGATCGGGTCCGTCGTGTTCGGCCTCTGTGTGATCCTCTTCGTCAGCGGGGTGATGTGGTGGCTCCTCGGCGCGTCGCTGCGACCGGTCGTGCGGATGACCCGGCAGGCGGCGGCCTGGAGCGAGCACGACCGCGACCACCGCTTTGCCCTCGGCCCGCCGTACGACGAGCTGACCGAGCTCGCGGCGACGCTCGACGGGCTCCTCGACCGGCTCGCCGCAAGCCTGCGGCGCGAGCGTCGTTTCTCTGCCGAGCTGTCGCACGAGCTGCGCACGCCGCTCGCGCGCGTGCTCGCCGAGTCGGAGCTCGCACTGCGGCGTGAGCGCGAGCCCAGTGAGTACCGCCGCACGCTCGAGCTCGTGCAGGGAAACGCCGCACAGCTGTCGCGTACGGTGGACGCGCTCGTCGCGGCCGCCCGGTACGAGTCGGGCGGCGCGCGCGGGACGGCGGACGCGGCAGTCGTCGCGGCGGGCGCCGCAGAAGCATGCGCCGGCCTCGCGGAGAACCGCCAGATCGACTTCGAGCTCGAGGAGCCGGACTACGAGCTACGGCTCGGGCTCGAGCCCGATCTCGCCGAGCGGATCCTCCAGCCGGTGATCGAGAACGCGTGCCGCTACGGCTCGACGCGCGTGCGCGTCTCCGTCGCGCGTCGCGACTCGACGGTCGTCTACACGATCGAGGACGACGGTCCGGGCGTCGCGGAGATCGAGCGCGAGCGGATATTCGAACCGGGGGTGCGCGGCACGGCGGGAAGCAGCAACGGCACGAGTGGGGCGGGGCTCGGGCTCTCGCTCGCGCGCCGCCTCGCCCGAAGTGTCGACGGAGACGTCGATGTCGACGCTTCTGCGACAGGCGCGCGCTTCGTCGTCCGGCTGCCTGCCGGCTGAGCACCTCTACAGTACGGCCCATGGATCAGGAATTCGTCGCGCTCGGGCACGCCGGCAGCGACGCGTACGCCGGTCTCGAGACGTTCCCGAACCCGGGCGTGGCATCGGTCGAGATGGTGAGCGACGAGCTGACGGCCGTCTGCCCGATCACGAACCAGCCGGACTTCTACACCGCGACGATCAGGTACGAACCTGGCGGGCTCTGCCTCGAGTCGAAGTCGCTGAAGATCTACCTCTCGCGCTTCCACGACCAGGGCGCGTTCTGCGAGGCGCTCGCCGTGCAGATCCGCGACGAGGTCGCCGCCGCGCTCGAGCTCGAGAGCGCGGCGGTGCACGTGACGCTCCGTCAGAAGGCCCGCGGCGGCATCACCATCACCGCGTCGGTGTGACGCGCTCGCTCAGGCGAGCTTCGCGAGCAGGGCCGCGATCGTCGCGTCCTGCTGGGCAATCCGTTGGTCGCGCGCCGCCAGCTCGGCCGTCAGCGCTTCGAGCCGCACGCGGAGCGCGACCTCGACGACCGATGCGCCGGCGGCAGCGGAGCTTCGGGCCTGCGTTTCGGCCGTCTTCCGTCCGCGCGCCGTCACGCGCAGGTCGTCCCACTGCTCGGAGATGACCCCGGCGAGGGCGACGCGCGTGATGAACCCGAGGTCGACCAGGACCTCGCCGAGCTTGGCGCCGGTCTCGCGCTGAAGCGCCAACGCCTCGTCGAGCTGTGCCTGATCGATCAATCCGCGCTCGACGATGATGTCGCCGAGCCGTCTCTTCGCCGCAGATTCCATTGTCGTCTGCCCTGCACATCGGCCGTTTCGGACGAACGGGCATCCCCCGATCGGTGGGGGACGGTATGGAATGCGAATGATTCGCCAGGCACTTGTGAACGGGCAAGCCCTCCTCCATCATCGGGGGGAGTGCGCCGGCTCGCCCTCGGCCTCCTGCTCCTGCTGCTCCTGCCTGCGACCGCGCAGGCCGGCGTGCGCGTGTCCGCGTTCTACTACGTCTGGTACGGCACGCCGGGAAGGGACGGGGCCTACCAGCACTGGTCGCAGCACGGCCACGCGCCGCCTGCCGACATCGCGTCGTCGTACTACCCCGCGGCGGGGCCGTACTCCTCCTCGGACGCTGTCGTGATCGCCGCACAGATGAACGAGCTCCGCGCGGCGCACGTCGACGAGGTCGCGGTGTCGTGGTGGGGGCGCGGCTCCGTCGAGGACGCGCGCCTGCCGCTCGTGCTCGCAGCCGCACGCGCGGACGGGCTGACCGTCGCCGTCCATCTCGAGCCGTACACCGGGCGGACCGTCGCGAGCACGGTCGCCGACGTCGCGTACCTGCGCACGTTCGGCATCCGAACGTTCTACGTCTACCGCCCGAACGACCTGGCCTCCGGTGACTGGCTGCTTGCGCAGCCGGCGCTGCACACCGAAGGGACGACCCTGTACGCGCAGACCGCGCTCGTCGGCTGGGCGTCCGCGGGCGGATTCGACGGGATCTACACGTACGACATCGTCGTCTACGGCGCGGACAAGTTCCGGCGTCTGTGCGCGCAGGCCCACAAGCGCGAGCTGCAGTGCGCGCCGTCGGTCGGTCCGGGATACGACGCACGGCGTGGAAGCGGCGACGTGAAGGTGAAGCCGCGGCGCGACGGAGCAACCTACGACTCGATGTGGAAGACGGCGATCGCAGCCGGCGCCGACCGCGTCACCATCACCTCGTTCAACGAATGGCACGAGGGCACCCAGATCGAGCCGGCGGCGACGGCACGGCGACATGGGCGGTACCGCTATCTCTCCTACGACGGAGCGTGGGGCCTGCACGGCGCGGCCGCCGCGCGCGCGTACCTCGAGCGCACCGCCTACTGGTCGGACGTCTTCCGCAAGACGTCGGCGCTGCAGCCGAAGACGAGCGCCCGGTAGATCGCGCTCTCGTCGACCCCGCGCAGCTGCTGATGGTCGACGTCGACGACTGCGTCGGGCCACGATTCGATCCCGATCGCCGCGGCCCCTTCGTCGGAGCCGAACTCGAGCAGGGCATCGAGCGAGATCACGCCGCGCTTGCCGGTCTGGCGGCGCGCGATCCCCTCGAGCTCGCGGAGCTCCTCGAGTGGATCGATGCGGACGTTCGAGTCCGAGCCGATGCACATGCCGATCCCGCGATGGCAGACGCGCGCGACGGGTAGGAAGCCGTCGCCGAGGTTCGCCTCGGTCGTCGGGCAGATGCAGATGCGCGAGCCGGCATCCCGCAGGAGGTCGAGCTCGTGCCCGTCGGCGTGCGTTGCGTGGATCACCGTCGTGTGCGGCCCGAGGCAGCCTTCGCGGTCGAGAAGCTCGATCGGACGCAGTCCCGTCTCCGCGATGCACTCGTCGATCTCCCGCGGCTGCTCGTCTGCATGCACGTGCAGGACGAGGTCGTGCTCCGTCGCGTAGCGGCCGAGCTCGCGCAGTGCGTCCGGTGGGCACGCGCGCACGGAGTGGGGGGCGACGCCGACGCGGATCCCCTCGGCGCGCAGCGCCTCGAGCTCCTGCAGATAATCCTCGACCGAGCCTTGCCGGAACCGTGGGATGCCGCCGCGCAGGTAGCACGCGTAGAGCAGCGTCAGCTCGATCCCGGCTTCGGCGGCTGCCTCTGCCGCGGCCCGCGCCTCGTCCAGGCCGAGGTAGTGGAACTCGCCGACCGCCGTGAACCCGTTCGCCCGCAGCTCGCGGTAGACCTCGACGTACTCGCGTCGGATATCGGCGACCGTCAGCGACGAGGCCAGCGCGAGCATCTCGTCGCGCCAGGCCCAGAAGTCGCCGCCGCGGTCGCGTCCGCGCAGCGCCCGCTGGAACGCGTGGCAGTGGGCGTCGACGAAGCCGGGAAGGGTCAGCACCCGCATATGCTGACAGCGTGAACCGCCGCCGGTTGCCGAACGCGCTCACGATCGCGCGCATCGTGCTCATCCCCGTCTACATGTGGTTGATCGCCACCTGCCACGGCGGCCGGTCGTGGCCTGCCGCGATCGTCTTCGGGGTCGCCGGCGTGACCGACCAGATCGACGGCTTTCTCGCCCGGCGCTGGCACGTCGAGTCGAGGTTCGGGAAGATCGCGGACCCGCTCGCAGACCGGCTGATGATCGACGCGGCCGTCCTGCTGCTCATCCACGCCGGGCGTCTCCCGTGGCTCGCCCTGCTGATCCCCGTCCGCGACCTCGTCACCCTCGTGGGCACGCCGGTCGTCATGGGGCGGGGATACGAGTTTCAGGTCAACCTGCTCGGCAAAGCAGCAACCTGGCTGCTCTATGCGGCCCTGGGGTTCATCATGGTGACGCATCACGGCACAAGCTGGCCGCTCTGGGTCTTCTGGACCGGGTTGGCCCTCGCGTTCGTCTCGCTCGGCGAGTACGTCCTCAAGGCGCGCCGTGAGGTCCTCGCATGAGCCGTAGGCTCGACCGAGGCTCCAAGGAGCGGACGGGCCGGCTCCGCCGGCCGCGGGAGCGGAAATGAGGGCCGTCGTGATGGCGGGCGGGGAGGGGACGCGCCTCCGTCCGCTCACGTCGAACCAGCCGAAGCCGATGGTCCCCATCGTCGGCAAGCCGTGCATGGAGCACATCCTCGAGCTGCTGCGCGAGCACGGCTTCCAGGACGTCGTGATCACCGTGGCCTTCCTGCCGCAGGCGATTCGCTCGTACTTCGGCGACGGGGAGGCGCTCGGGCTGAACATCGAGTATTCGGTCGAGGAGAGCCCGCTCGGCACGGCGGGCTCGGTGCGCCTCGCGAGCGACCGCCTCGACGAGACGTTCCTCGTCATCTCGGGCGACGCGCTGTGTGACATCGACCTCGGGAAGATCGTCGAGTTCCACCAGGAGAAGGGCGCGGCGGTGACGATCGGCCTGAAGTCGGTCGAGAACCCGCTCGAGTTCGGGATCGTGGTCACGGACGAGGACGGCCGCGTCGAGCGCTTCCTCGAGAAGCCGTCGTGGGGGCAGGTGTTCTCCGACACGATCAACACCGGCATCTACGTGCTCGAGCCGGAAGTCCTGCGGCACATCCCAACCGACCGCCCCTTCGACTTCTCGAAGGAGCTCTTCCCGCTGCTCCTCGAGATGGGCCGGCCGATCTACGGCTACGTCTGCGAGGGCTACTGGCAGGACATCGGCAACCTCGACCAGTACCGGCAGGCGAACTTCGACGCGCTCGACGGGAAGGTGCGGCTCGACATCCCGGGCCTGAAGCTGCGCGGCGACGTGTGGATCGGCGAGGGCGTGGAGATCGACGACGTCGAAGGCGTCGAAGGCCCCGCCTTCGTCGGCAACTACTGCAGCATCTCGCCCGAAGCGTCAGTCGGCCCGTACACCGTGCTCGGCCCCGCGACGACGCTGCGCGAACGCGCGCGCGTCTCGCGTTCCGTCATCGACGCGTCCTGCTACATCGGGCGCAGCACCGTGGTCGAGGGCGCAATCCTCGGACGCAACTGCGACGTGCGCCCGCACGCCCGCATCCACGAAGGCGTCGCGATCGGCGACGAGGTGACGATCGGCGACCAGGCGGTGGTCTTCCCCGGCGTGCGCATCTACCCGTACAAGGAGGTCGAGTACGGCGCGCAGATCCACGAGAGCTTGATCTGGGAGTCGCGCGCGTCGACGCGCGTGTTCTCGCAGGACAGCGTCGTCGGGCTCGTCAACGTGGACCTCACGCCCGATGTCGCACTTCGGTTCGGCGCGGCGCTCGGCACGTCTCTGAAGCGCGGCGCGCGCGTCGTCGCGAGCCGCGAGAGCGCACCGGCGTACCAGATGATCAAACGCGCGCTCATCGCCGGCCTCAACTCCACGGGCGTGCAGATCGCGGACCTCCGCACCCTGCCGGCCCCTGTCGGCAAGCACCTCTTGAAGACGCAAGGGTACGACGCGGCATTCCACGTCGGCGCGTCGACGACCGATCCCGAAGCGGTGCAGATCCGGCTCTTCGAGCGCCCGGGCGTCGCGCTGTCCGGCGCGATGCAGAAGGAGATCGAGAAGCACTTCATCCGCCAGGAGCTGCGGCGCGTGCCCTTCGGTGACGTCGGCGGCATCTCCTATCCCGCCCGGGCCCGCGAGAGCTACGCGAGCGACCTGCTGGCCGAGCTCGACATCGAGGCGATCCGCGCGCACGGCTTCCGGATCGTCGTCGACTTCGGCTACTCCGCCGGGAGCTACGTGCTTCCGCTCCTGCTCGGCCCGCTCGGCATCGAGTCCGTGACCGCGCATCCGTTCGAGTCCGACTCCGGCTCGGCCCCGACGCGCCTCGGCGAGATCATCGACCAGGCGCGCCGCCTCGTGCAGCCCGTCGACGCACACTTCGGCGCGGTCTTCGACCGCTCGGCCGAGCGCGTCTACCTGATCGACGAGACCGGCCGGGAGATCCGCCCGGACCAGGCGCTCCTGCTCTTCCTGCACCTGATCGCCGAGACGGGTCAGGGAGGCCAGGTCGCGGTGCCGATCACCGCCACGAGCCAGGTCGAAGAGGTCGTCGGCGACCGGCTCCAGGTCGTCCGGACGGAGGCCTCGCTCTCGGGGCTCACGCAGGCGGCGACCGCCGAAGGCGTCGTCTTCGCCGGCGCGCCGGGCGGCGGGTTCGTCTTCCCCCGCTTCCTGCCGGCGTACGACGCGATCGCGTCCCTCTGCAAGCTGCTCGAGCTGCTCGCGAACGCCGACCAGCCGCTCTCGAAGCTCGTTGCGGCGCTGCCTCGGCCGACGTTGATCCATCGCCAGCTGCAATGCCCGTGGGCGCTGAAGGGAACCGTGATGCGCGTCCTGAACGAGCGCTACGCCGACGGGAACGTCGACGTCACCGACGGGATCAAGATCTTCGACGGGCGTGGCTGGGTCCAGGTGCTGCCGGACGCCGACGAGCCGGTGATCCACCTCTATGCGGAGGGCGAGACGACGGAGTCCTCCGAGGATCTCGAGAGCGAGCTCCGCACGCTCGTGACCGACGTGATCGAGCGGGAGGAGATCGGCGCGAAGGCCTGAAAACCAAAGGGTGGCCTGAACCCTTAAGCTGAGGTTGACGGTTCTGGCATGCTCTGCTGGAATCAAGGCACCCCGACGAACGAAAGGCGGCACGCGTGGAACCGCTCCCCGATCTGGGCTCGCTGAACGACGACGACTTGAAGCGCCTGATCGACGACCTCGAGCAGCAGGAGCGCGAGGTGAGTTACCAGCGCCGCCTGCTGCACGGAAAGATCGACATCCTGCGCGCAGAGCTCGTCGCACGGCTGCAGAAGTCCGGCGGCCGGAGCGTCCTCGACCAGGTCGACGTCGACCGACTGACGGAGATCCTGACGGGGAAGGCCGCACCGCCCGCCTGATGTCCGTCGTCTATTGCCAAGAGTGCGGCTTCCAGAACCCGGAGGCTGCGAACTACTGCACGCGGTGCGGCGCGCTGCTCACGAAGGGCGAGCCCGCGGTCGAGACGACGCAGAGCTTCTCCCCGGAGGACGTCGACGAGCTCGCGTCCCACGACGAGCTCGGTCTAGAAGGCCCGGCACTCGTCGTGCGCGCCGGCGGCGGCAGGGCGGGGGAGAGCTTCCGGCCCTCCGGCGAGCGCACGCGCATCGGCCGCTCGCCCGACTGCGACATCTTCCTCGACGACGTCACCGTGTCCCGCAACCACGCGGTGCTCGTCAAGCAGAACGGCAAGTACCACGTCGAGGACCAGGGCTCGCTGAACGGCACGTTCGTCAACCGCCGCCGGATCGACAACGCGCCGCTCGCCAACGGCGACGAGCTGCAGATCGGCAAGTACCGGATGACGTTCATCGCATGACGAGCACCGCCCAGCAGCAGCCGCAGCAGCGGGAGCGCCTCCTGCGGATCGGCGAGGTCGTACGTCGGCTCATGCCCGAGTTCCCCGACATCTCGATCTCGAAGATCCGCTATCTCGAGGACGAGGGCCTCCTCACGCCGCGGCGCACGCAGGGCGGCTACCGCCTGTTCAGCGAGTCGGACCTCGAGCGTCTCCAGAAGATCCTCCGCCTGCAGCGCGACGAGTTCCTGCCGCTGCGCGTGATCCGCGACGAGCTCGACGCGCCGGGCCAGAAGGAGCGCAAGCGCCGCAAGCCGACCTCGCTCGGCGCCGAGGAGGAGACGATCTCGCTCGAGGAGCTGTGCGAGCGCGCCGGGATCGACGAGTCGCTTGCGAAGGAGCTCGAGGACTTCGGGCTGCTCGCCCCCCTGGGTAGCGCACGCGAGAAGCGGTACCTCGAGTCGGACGTCGACGTCGCGGCAACGTGCGAGCAGCTCGCCCGCTACGGCGTCGGCCCGCGCCACCTCCGGACCTTCCGCACGGCGACCGGCAGGCAGTCCGCGCTGATCGAGCAGATCTTCGCGCCCGCGCTGCGCGGGCGGAACCGCGAGCGCCGCGACCAGGCGCTCCGCGACCTGCAGCAGCTCGCCGACCTCGCGAGCGAGCTTTCCACGCTCCTGTTCTGGCGCGACCTGCGAGACTTCGCGCAGTGACGGACCTCCGCTCGAAGATTCGGGAAGTCGACGACTTCCCGACGCCCGGCGTGGGGTTCAAGGACGTGACGCCGCTGCTCGCCGATCCGCAGGGGCTGCGCGACACGGTCGACGACCTCGCCGGCTGGGTGAAGTCGAAGGACTGCGATCTCGTGCTCGGCGCGGAGGCCCGCGGCTTCTGGGTGGGCTCGGCGATCGCGCTCGCCGCCGGCGTCGGCTTCGTGCCGGCGCGCCGCCCGGGGAAGCTTCCGCCCGAGACGGTCAGCGCGAGCTACGTGCTGGAGTACGGGCAGAACTCGCTCGAGCTCCATCCCGACCTGATCCCGCAGGGCGCGCGGGTCGTGATCCACGACGACGTCCTGGCGACCGGCGGCACCGTCGAGGCGATCAAGAGCCTCGTCGAGCGCATCGGCGGGAAGGTCGTCGGCGCGTGCTTCATCATCGAGCTGTCGTTCCTCGGCGGCCGCGAGAAGCTCGCGGACCTCGATCTGCACTCATTGATCACGTACTGACATCCGATACATGGGGTAGGTACTACCCATGTACGACGCGCTGACGACGTCCTACACGTTCAGCTGCCCGACCCACGGCGAGGCGCACATTCGCCTGTCGCGCTTCCGCCGGCTCGAGCAGCTCCCGGGCGCGCTGCACCCGGCCGTCTATCGCATCGAGTTCGACTGCGGCTGCGGCGGCGACCACGCCGGGCTCGTCACGCACGACGATCTCGACTGGGCGCCGCTCGGGCTGGGCGACGAAACGCCGTTCCTCAACCTCATGACCTCGCGGGCCGAGACGCTCGGGGCCGAGCTGACCGACGTGGCGGCGGCGCGAATCAAGGCGGGGGAGTGGCCCTGGAGCTTCTTCTGCTGGCCGGAAGAGCGGCCGCGCCCGGTGTTCCCGTCCGCGTTCCAGCTGCTCGCGCCGGCCGCCTCCGGCGATCGCGTCGGGCTGCTCGTTCGCTGCCCGGCCTGCGGCAGGGTCTCGATCAACCTCGTCTCGCGCGCGCACGTCGACGTGCCGTTCCTGAACGATCGCGAGGTGGGGGTGCTCGAGCACGTGTTCCCGGACGACGCGACCTCGGCGATCGAGGAGTTCCGCGCGGAGCTCTGGTCGGGCTCTTTCGACGCCCGGCGCCTGGCACTTGAGTAGAGCGTTCCCTCCCGCCAGGGATCCTGCCCGGTCGGCGCGGGCCGATATGTGAAGCGGGTCAGATGAGTGCCGTTCAGCCGCAGCCGCTGCGGGGAGCAGGATTGCTCCTCGTGCACTGTTCCGCCGTCTTCGACGAGCGGGAGAGTGCCTATTCGCGCCTCGAGCAGCAGCTCGGGGGCGAGCTCGCGAGCCTGCTCGTCCGGGCGCTCTCGAGCCCTCAGGGCGTGCGCGGCTCGTCTTCGCCGTAGACACGGACGAAGAGGAAGATCAGGAAGCCGGCCACGCAGCCGGCGATGAACGTCACGGCGCCGCCGTAGCCGACCGCCTGCCCGCCGATCCAGATGAAGAGCCCGAAGAAGAGGGCCCACAGAAACGACGTGATCCCGTGGTCGATCGCTGGCGGGCGGAGGTGCATCGAGGCGCGATGCTACCCGGACGCCCGGTCTGCGTGAGGCGGGATGCGCACGCCCACGCTGCGGTCGGACCAAAAAAATTCACCGAGCCGGTGGCGCTTTCGTCCACCTCTCCCGGGAACCTTCGCCTTGCGGCTACGGCCCTCGGGAGCGGCTTCGACCTACTCGCGCTCCGTGCTCGGTGCAAGAGGGAACCTAGAGGGTGTCGCCACGGCGGGCAAGGGGGCCGCGGAGAGGTTTCCTGCAATTTGCGAAAACTTCTTCGAGCGCAGAGCAAATTAGCGTTTCGTGCTCCGTGCTTCAAAAGGGCCGGACCATAAATTCACCGAGCCGGTGGCGCTTTCGTCCACCTCTCCCGGGAACCTTCGCCTTGCGGCTACTGCCCTCGGGAGCGGCTTCGACCTACTCGCGCTCCGTGCTCGGTGCAAGAGGGAATGTAGGGCCTCGGACACGGCCGATCAAGGCGCGGCGAATCGAAAATGCTGCATTTTGCGAACAGCGAATTGTCCACATTTCCACGGCTTTTGTGCGCGCCTGGGGACAAGCCTGTGGATTGTGCGAAGGCGCGTGTGACGGAGTGGAGGCCCTCGCGTTTCGAGCTCCCGCGTGCGCGGAGGGGCCGCCGGCGATCGGTTCTGTGTCGACTTGACGTAACGCACATTTACGTGCATTCACGAAGGGGCGCCAAAGACCGCTGGAACGGGTGGTTTGGATGCGCGGGGCTACGGCTAGGAACCGTAGGCGTGCCAGCCGAGGCGGACATTCTCTTGCTGAGCGACGACCTGCGGAATCTGGTCGACGCAGCGGAAGAACGCGGAAACCTGCTGCAGTCGGAGCTGAACGAGGTGCTCGAGCCGCTCAGTCTCGATCCGCTCGAGACCGACGCCGTCTACCGCGAGCTCGAGGCCCGCCAGATCGACGTCGTGCTCGACGTGAACGAGGACGGCGAGACCGCGCCGCAGCCCCAGCCGGCGCCGGAGCCGCTGCAGATCTCCTGGGAGACGACGACCGACGCGCTGCAGCTCTTCCTGCGCGAGGCCGGGCGCCATCCGCTCCTGACCGCCGCCCAGGAAGTCGAGCTCGCGAAGAAGATCGAGAAGAACGACATGCAGGCGAAGCAGCGGATGATCCAGTCGAACCTCCGCCTCGTCGTCTCGATCGCGAAGAACTACCGCAACCAGGGCCTGCCGTTCCTCGACCTGATCCAGGAGGGCACGCTCGGCCTGATCCGCGCCGTCGAGAAGTTCGACTGGCGCCGCGGCTACAAGTTCTCCACCTACGCCACCTGGTGGATCCGGCAGGCGGTCGCCCGGGCGCTGGCGGACAAGGCGCGCACGATCCGGATGCCCGTGCACATCGTCGAGCGCCTCCAGAAGATGAACCGGGCCGAGCGCCACCTGTGGGCCGCGCTCGGGCGGGAGCCGACGCTCGAGGAGATCGCGGACGAGGCGAACCTGCCGCTCCAGCAGGCGAAGGAAGTGAAGGCGGCCGCCCGTGCGTCGACCTCGCTCGACGCGCCCGTCGGCGAGACGGAGGACGCCGTGCTCGGCGACTTCGTGCCCGGCGACGGCCCGCTGCCCGACGAGCAGGTCGAGGACTCGCTCCGCTCGCAGACGCTCGCCGACGCGCTGCGCGCCCTGCCCGAGCGCCACCGCGCGGTCGTCGTCCTGCGCTACGGCCTCGACGACGCCGAGCCGAAGACGCTCGAAGAGATCGGCCGGCGCCTCGGCCTCACGCGCGAGCGCGTACGGCAGATCGAGGTGGAAGCACTGAAGCGCCTCGCGACGCTGCACGAGATGGAAGCCGTCGCGTTCAGCTACTGAGCGTGCCGCCTTTGCTCGCCGTCGCGCTTGTGGCGGGGTGGTTCGCATTCTGGACGGGTGACGCACCGAGCCACGCGCGCGTGTGGGTTCGAGCCACGAACCGGGGCTGTCGCCATCTCCTGACTACAAGCGTCGCGTTCTTCGGAGCGCCGACGCGGCGGCCCGCCGACGGTTCGGTCGGCGCGCGCGCGCGAGGTTCGCGACCGACCCGCAGCCGCTGTTCGCAGCCGTCCGGACGACCGGACTCAACTCGATCTTCGTCCGCGGCGACGGCCACGTCGTCCGCTTGCGTGTCGACGGTCGAATCGCGCTGAGCACCCATACGCGCAGGTTGGGCTGCACGGAGATCGTCTACGACGGTCGCGGGCGGTATCGCGTCGGTCTCGAGCTCGGCACGGGCGTGCGGCGGGTCGGCCTCACATCCGAAACCACGCCGGACCCCCTCCCCGTCTCGGCGGCGGACGCGCTCTTCGCCCGGGTCGCGGCGGCCGGCGCGCGCCTGATCGTCCTCTCACCCTGGGAGCCGCCGCGTTTCGACGTGCGCAGCTACCACGCCCTTGTCGCGAGTGTCGGCGCCGCCGCCCACCCGAACGAACGCGGCTACCGGACGATCGCCTCGAAGCTCGCGCTACGACTGTAGGTAGAGCTGCAAGCTCGGCGCGACGGTGCGCAGCTCGCGCAGGGCACGTGTCTCGAGCTGGCGAACGCGCTCGCGGGTGATGCCGAGATCGTTGCCGACCTCTTCGAGCGTCTGCGGCGGCTTGCCATCGAGGCCGAAGCGCCGCAGCAGGACGTGCTTCATACGAGGGTTGAGGCGCTCGAGTGCGCGGCCGAGCTCCTCCGAGCGCGCGTGATTCGCGTGCGCGCCGTCGGGCGACTCGGACTTCACGTCCTCGATCAGGTCGGCGACCATGCTCTCGCCGTCACCGACGGGCGTCTCGAGCGACACGGGATCCTCCACGAGGTCGAACAGCTCGCGCACGCGCTGCTCGGTGAAGCCGGAGTCCTTCGCGATCTCCTCGACCGTGGCGTCGCGGTTGTACTTCTGCATGAGCTGGCGGCGCGAGCGCATGACGCGCCGCACCTGCTCGGCGACGTGAACCGGCAGGCGGATCGTGCGGCCCTGGTCGGCGAGCGCGCGCGTGACGGCCTGCCTGATCCACCACGTCGCATACGTCGAAAGCTTGTAGCCCATCTTGTAGTCGAACTTCTCGACCGCGCGGATCAGGCCCATGTTCCCTTCCTGGATCAGATCCAGGAGCGGCACGCCGGCCTTCGTGTAGTTACGCGTGATCGACATGACGAGGCGCAGGTTGCACTCGATCAGGCGGCGCTTCGCAGCCTCGTCCCCCCTGTCCTTGCGACGCGCCAGCTCGCGCTCCTCAGCGGGGGTGAGCAGGCGCCCGTCGCCGATCTGGCGCACGTAGAGCTTCAGCGGGTCGGCGGACTGAAGCCGGTCGTTCTCGCTGATGAACGCGTTGCCGGGCTCGACCTCTTCCTCTTCGACCTCGTCGACGACGTCGAGCGCCGGCAGCAGCTCGAGCGCAGGCTCGGACGAGTCATCGTCCAACGCGACCTCGGGAAGCGGTTGTTCCACCTGTTTCCTATCGGCTGCAGGAGGCCGGGCCTTGAGATGTAAAGACTCCTTGCGGATCGCCAACAAAGGGGACGCGGCGGCCGTCTTTAAACCTAGGATCGGCTTATGTGTGGCATTGCGGGATACAGCCTTCGCTCGCCCTCCGGCGTTGAACGGACGCTGGCCACGCAGGCCCTCCTCGCGGCGATCGCAGAGCGGGGCGCGGACGCCGTGGGGTACGCCTACCGGGCTCCCGAGGACACCTACGCCACGGTCGTGAAGCAGCGGACGCCCGCCTCGCAGCTCCTGGAGCGAATCTCCGTCCCGGAGAGCGCGAACCAGCTCCTCGTCCACGTGCGCGACTACACGAAGGGCCACCCGTCGATCGCCGCGAACAACCACCCGGTCCGCCACGGGCCGGTCGTCGGCATCCACAACGGGATCATCACGAACGACGACGAATTGCTCGCCCCCCACTCCTGCGCGCGCGCCGAGCCGCGGATGACCGTCGACTCGGAGGCGATCTTTGCGGTCGCCGCCCACTCGCGGAACGACGCGCGCGCACTCGAACGCCTGCGCGGCGCGATGGCGAGCGGCTGGCTCGACGAGCGCGAGCCCGGCATGCTGTTCGTCGCGCGTGGCGCCGGCCGCCCGCTCTGGGTCGGCGAAGGGCGCGACGGCGTCTTCTTCGCTTCGACGAAGACCGCGCTCGAGGTGCTCGAGCAGTACTGCGCCCTGAAGCTGCGCAAGCGCGAGCTGCCGGAGGGCACGTGGCTTGCGCTGGCCGACGGAAGGATCGCCTGCAAGCGGCGCTTCCGGCCGGACCTCGAGTACGAGGAAGCCGATCCGCTGCCGGCCGTGCGCGCTCCGGGCGAGCGAGAGTTCTGCCTGATCCGCCTCGCCGCGCTCACCGCCGCCGCGTAGGCTCGGCAGCTCGCGCGGCTACCGGTGGAGCGCGCCTGGCTCGCCGCCAACCGCGCCGTGTTCGCCTGCGTATCAGGCTTCGCCAAGCCGTGACCTCCCTGGGGGAACCCGCCGGGCTCCCCCACGGAGCTCTCATTCCTAGGCGTGCCGGCAGTGGATGTCGCCGGCCGTATTGCCGCTGACGCCCGTCGGGTTCTGACCGATGATGAGCGGGTTCGACGGCGAGTCGTCGCAAAAGATCCCCCAAACGCCGTTACCGGCGGCGAGCGCGACCCGCGCGCCGCGCCGCCGAAGCCCATCCCTCATTTTCTACCTCTGCCTGGTTACGTCTCCGGACAGCTGATCTGACCGGCTGCGTTGCCGCTGATGTCGT
>CAZDEX010000003.1:0-26658 GCA_964504405.1 uncultured Gaiellales bacterium
CACGGCCGCGCCGTGCGTCGCACAGCGGCGGGGCGAAGCGCGGTCGACTCCACGAGCTCGATTCCGGCCGCGCGGACCAGCCGCTCGAGCGTCCGCCGGCTCGGCTGGTGCACGTACGTGCCTTCCACCGTCACGTCGTCGCGTCGGTCGCGGCGCCGCGTCGCCGCGCGAACGAGCAGGCCCGGGAAGAGTCGGTTCACCGCGTACGGGCTGCGATAGGAGACCAGGATCGCGCCGCCCGGCCGTGTCACCCGGCGCAGCTCCCGGAGGCAGCGCGCCATGTCCGGACGCGGAAGGTGCCCGATGCCGTTGCAGAAGAACACCGCGGCATCGAATGAGCGGTCCGCGTATTCGAGAGCGACCGCGTCGCCGACGTCGAAGCGGGCGTCGAGGCCGAGCCGCGACGCGGTTTCGCGGGCGACCTCGATCATCGCGGGGCTGATGTCCACGCCCGTTACGCGATGACCGAGCCGAGCGAGCTCGAGTGCCGAGCGCCCGGCACCCGTGCCCACATCGAGCACGCCTGAGCGGGCGGGAATGTACTTCTCGACGAGCGCGCGTTCTGCGGGGGTCAGCTCTCCGTCGCTTCGATAACGGGCGAGCATCTCGGGCGTGTCGTAGTGCGATCGCACCGCTGCGCGATGGTCGTCCACCCCTCGACGCTAGACGCGCCCGGATGGCAGATTCATGAACGGGCCGCTCCCTCTAGTCTCCGCGCGTGGAAGTCGTCCGTCTCGACCCCGAGCGTCTCGAAGACGCGAGCGCGGTGCTCGCGCGCGCGTTCCAGGATGACCCGGCCTGGATCTGGCTGATTCCTGACGCGGAGCGCCGGCGACGGCTGCTGCCGTGGCTGTTCCGTGTCGGCTTCGACGTTACTGCCGCGGATGTCTGGACCACTGCCGGTCTGATCAGGGGCGCTGCCCGCTGGCTGCCTCCGGGACGCCCGCCGATGCGCGTCGCGCCGATGCTGCGGGCGCTCGTCACCACGCCGTTCAAGCTCGGCTCCGCGATGGCGCCGTTCCTCGCCTACGGACGCGCGGTGGAGGCGCTGCGTGCCGAGACGATGCCCGAGCCGCACTGGTACCTCGCGGGAATCGGGGTCGAGCCGTCCGCGCAGCGCCGCGGGGTCGGCGCGGCGCTGCTCGAGCCGGGGCTCGCCGCCGCCGCCCGCGCGGGGCTGCCGGCAGTGCTGCTGACGAACAACGAGGCGAACCTCGCGTTCTACGAACGGCACGGCTTCCGCGTCGTCCGCGAGGGCGACACGCCGCAGGGCGGTCCGCACGCCTGGGCTATGGTCAGGCACCCGTGAGCACTACGCCGAAGAGGTTCCCGAACCGCGACGAGATCGCGCGCGTGCGCGAGGAGGCGGAACAGCTCGAAGTGAGCGAGGAGGGCGAAGAGACGCGGCGCCTTGCCGGGCGCGTGATGGCGCGCCGTGACATGGGCAAGCTGGTCTTCCTCGATCTGGTCGACCGTAGCGGGCGCATCCAGCTGCTCGCCCCGCAAGCGCGCACCGGTGAGATCGACGTGCACCTCGGCGACGTCGTCGGCGTGGCCGGCAAGCCGACGAAGAGCCGCCGCGGAGAGCCCTCGCTGATCCTCGACGAGCTGGTCCTGCTCTCGCGCAACCGCTCGCCGCTTCCCGACACCCACCACGGCCTCACCGACATCGAGCAGCGCTACCGCCGCCGCTACCTCGACCTGCTGATGAACGAGGAGGTCCGCGCCGACTTCGTGCTGCGCGCGCGCATCGTCACGTCGATCCGGCGCTTCCTCGACGACGAAGGGTTCGTCGAGGTCGAGACGCCGATCCTGCAACCGCGCTACGGCGGCGCGTTCGCCGAGCCGTTCGTCACACACCACAACGTGCTCGACCAGGACCTCTACCTGCGCATCGCGACCGAGCTCTACCTCAAGCGGCTGATCGTCGGCGGCCTGGAGAAGGTCTACGAGATCGGCAAGGACTTCCGCAACGAAGGCGTCAACTTCAAGCGCAATCCGGAGTTCACGATGCTCGAGTGGTACGAGGCGTACGCCGACTACCAGGACACGATGCGTCGTATCGAGACGCTCGTCGACCATGTCGCGCGCCAAACCCTCGGCACGACCGAGGTGACGTTCAAGGGCCACGAGATCGACCTCAAGGCGCCGTGGAAGCGCGTCAAGCTGATCGACGAGCTGAAGGAGTTCGATCTGTGGACGAAGGACTACGACGACCTCAAGCAGCGGCTCGAGTCGCGCGGTGTCGACGTGTCGCAGGACAAGACGTGGTCGCAGCTCGTCGACAAGGCGGTGACGGCGTACGTGGAGCCCCGCCTCATCCAGCCGACGATCCTCTACGACTACCCGATCGAGCTCTCGCCGTTCGCGCGGGTCACCGACGCCGACCCGGAGATCGTCGAGCGCTTCGAGTTCTACGTCGGCGGCATGGAGCTCGGCAACGCGTTCAGCGAGCTGAACGACGCGGAGGAGCAGGCGCAGCGCTTCGCCATGCAGGCCGAGGAGGGGGCAGGCGGGAACGTCGAGGCCGAGCAGGGCGACCCCGACTACGTCGAGGCGCTGTCCTACGGCATGCCGCCGACCGGCGGCCTCGGTCTCGGGATCGACCGGCTCGCGATGATCCTCGCGGGCAAGGACTCGATCCGCGACGTCATCCTCTTCCCGGCACAGCGATCGCGCGACTGATCGGTGCCGGGCAGTAACCGCGATTTGACTTTCCCTGTTTCGGGAACAGGTTTCGCCAGATGTCGGCGAGCCCGAAATCGGGGGCGACACGTGACGACCGGGGGGCTTTGACTTGCAGGATCAACGGATCTCGACGGTGCTGTGGCGCGGCAAATGGATCGTGCTCGCCTGCGTGGTCGTCGGCGTTGCCCTCGCGATCTTCGTCACGAAGCGGACTGCGAAGGTCTACGAGGCGAGCGCGATCGTCCAGATCAACGCCGGCTCGACATCGGCGCCCGGCCAGGGGCTCAACGACGTCCAGCTCGCGAATCAGGTGCTCGCGTCGACGTACGCCACGTTGATCTCGACGAAGAGCTTCCTCGAGGAGGTCAAGAACAACGTGATGGGCGGGACGCTCTCTGCGTCCGAGCTCCAGGCGCGCACGAGCGCGTCCGCGATCCCCAACACGGCGCTCATGAGCCTGACGGCGCAAGGGCCGACACCCGCCGACGCGCAGCGGCTCGCCTCGGATCTGTCCTCGGCGTTCGTGAAGGCGATCCGGAGCAACGCGCAGCAACGCTCCGCCCAGCAACAGGCGCAGCTGCAGGCGCGTATCGCCTCGATCACCGCCCAGATGGCGCACTCGAAGAGCCCCGGCGAGATCGACGCGCTCCGCGGTGCGCGCGCTCAGCTGCAGGCGCAGCTGGCGGACGTCGTCGCTTCGGGCATCCAGCAAGGCGAGAGCGCGTCGGTGCCGGCTCCGCCCGTCGCATCTTCGACACCCGTGTCGCCCCGTCCGTTGATGAACCTCGTCGCCGGCCTCCTCCTCGGGCTTCTCGCCGGGGTGGGTCTCGCGTGGCTGCGGACGCGCCTCGATCGAGGTCTCCACTCCGCCCAGGAGGCAGAAGAGATGCTCGGCGTCCCGGTGCTCGGCACGATCCCCGTCCGTCGACGCTTCTCGTCCGACGATGCGGTTCTGGGCGAGGCCTTCGACGTGCTTCGCGCCAACCTCGCGTTCATCTCGCTCGACAGCCCGCTCCAGGTGCTCACGATCACGAGCTACAACCCGCGCGAGGGGAAGAGTTCGACCACGGAAGGACTGGGGCTCGCGGCGGCACGCGGGGACATGAGCGTGGTGCTCATCGACGCCGACGTACGCACGCGGACACTCTCGACACGGTTCGGCTTCGGCGATGCGCCGGGGCTCACGAGCGTGGTCGTCGGCGCGACCACGATCGACGAGGCGCTGGTCGAGATCAGCCCAGGCGTGATGTTCCTTCCGTCGGGCCCGACGCCGCCCAACCCGCCCAGTCTGCTCGCAAGCGCACAGTTGCGCGATCTGCTCGACACGCTGCGCTCGCAGTTCTCGCTCGCGCTGATCGACTCTCCGCCGGTCGCGCACCTCGCCGACGCGTCGATCCTGGCGTCGGTCTCCGACGGCGTGATCGTCGTTGCGCGCGTCGGCGTGACGGCGCGCGCGGACCTCGAAGCGACCGCCGCGAACCTGCGCCACAGCCCCGTGCCGGTCGTGGGCGCGGTCGTGCTCGAACGCCGCACGATCGACGAGACGTATTACCCCGCGATCGCTCGCGAGCCGCGCACGCCGGCAGGAGCGGCCGAGACGATTTGAGCGTCCGGGAACGGGTGCTCCTCGGCGCGGGAGTGTTTCTTCTCCCGGCGCTCTTCGCCCCGCTCCTCACCCGGCCGGTTTACGCGATCGGGTTCGTGTGTGCCGCGGCCGGGCTCTGGCTTGCGTTCCGTGGCGTCGAGTACCCGCTCACGCTGACCGCGGTCTTCGCGATCCTGATTGCCCTCCTGGGCCACAACCCGTTCCCGCACGGCGTCATCTCGAAGTTGAGCTTCCTCTGGATCGCGGCCGCGCTGATCATGCTCGTCCTCCGCGAGCCGGGGTCGCTGCCGCTGCGGGTGCTGATGGCCGGACCGGTCGTGCTCACGCTCGCAACGGCGGGCTGGATGCTCGCGCGCCTCGGCGCATCGGCTGCGCCCGCGTACGGCAGCACCAAGCTCCAGTTGTTCGTGATCACGAACCTCGTCTTCCTGATCGCGGGCATCGCCGTCGCGCAGCGTCGCGCCTCGTTCCGGACGGTGCTCCTGCTCACGCTCGCGCTTGGTGCGGTCTCCGCGATCCTTCTTGCCCGCAACCTCGGGACGGGACATGCGCATGCGGTCATCGGAGGCCGGTTCTCGATCTCCTCCGACTTCGACCCGATCATCTTCGGTCGCGACGCTGCGCGCGCGATCACGGTCGCGGTGTTCTTCCTGCTCGTATCGCGGTCGTCCGGGCTTCGGCTCGCGTCGCTCGCGTCGATCCCCGTGCTCGCGGTCGCCTTCACGGCGGCGGGGTCACGCGGGCCTGCGCTCGGCCTCGTGCTCGGGCTAATGGTGTTGTTCGGAATGTCCCTGCGGGAGCGTGAGGCGCGCAAACGACTGCTGTTCGTCGTCAGCGGCGGGATCGTGGGTGCGTACCTCGTCTCTCAGCTCGTCCCGGGGCAGAACGTCTCTCGCTCGCTCTCATTCCTCACGGGAAACTCGCACGACGCGTCGTCGAACGGGCGCACGGCGCTCTGGAAGATCGCCTGGCGCACGTTCTCCTCGCACCCGCTGTTCGGTGTCGGGACAGGCGGCTACCACGCCGTCGATCCCGGCAATCTCTACCCCCACAACTTGTTCCTGGAGACGCTCGCCGAGCTCGGGATCGTCGGCGGGCTGCTCGTCGCCGGAACGATTGTGTTCGGGCTCACGCGGTTGCGCACCGCCTGGGTAAACGGGACGCCCGTCGACCGTGAGGACACGGCGATGGTCGCGTCGCTGATCGTCGCGGCATTCGCGAACGCGATGTTCTCGGGGGACGTGACGACGAACAACGCGCTCTGGCTTTCGATCGGCCTCGCCGTGGGGCTCTCGCGGCGCGTGTCCCCCGACTCCGGCACGTTCCACCGGTTGATGCGGCGGCGCACGGAGAAGGCCGTGACGTCGGGTGCGGTCGGCCCTCCGCAAGCGCGCGGGTCGCGCATCGTCGCGCCACGCATACTGACCCCGGGCGACGGAGATCACGTGGAAGGTGTTGTGCAGGTGGAGGTCGCGGCGCCGCGGACAGGGTGCCCCCTCGCGTTGCTTCAGCTCGTGTGGGAAGTCGACGGCGTCTCTCGGCTGGTCGCGGAACGCGACGAGCGAACCTTCGATGTCCAGTCGGCACACGGTGCCGCGATCGTCCGCTCGCAGACGTTGGCCGAGTCGATCGCGGCCGCACTCGGCACGCAGCCCCGGCCCTCTCGACGGCACCCGTGGGCGGCTCCGCCGTCGTACACGCTCGAGTGGGACACTCATGATCTCGCGTCGGCTGACGGGACCTTGCGCGCCGTCGCGATCGACGAACAGCGCCGCGAGACTCCGAGCGACGGCGTCGAGCTCACACTCGTCTCGGCGCGGGCTTCGCTCGCTCCGGAGCGCGAGCCGGTGGTCGACGTTCGCGACGTCCCCGAGCTCGTCGAGGAGCCGCCTGCGCCCGCCGGCACGATTCGCATCACCGCGCCGAGCGCGATCGTCCGTGGGGTCGTCGAGATCGCCGTCGAGGCCGTCGACGTCTCGCAGCCGGTGCGGTTGGAGGTCGCGGTCGAGGACTCGTGGGAGCTGCAGCCGGCCGGCGCGTCTCTCGACACGAAGCGGTTCCCGGACGGCGCGCTGCGGGTCAGAGGCGTCGCGGGCGACGTCGAGTCGCAGCCGATCGTCTTGATGGTCGACAACGAGCCGCCGGTCGTCCGCATCGCTGCGCCGCACGACGGCGCCGAGGTTCACGGAGTGGTCGTACCGCTCGTCGAAGCCGACGACGCCGCGTCGGGCGTCCAATCGACGCTGCTCCAGCGCTCGGCGGACGGCGTGACCTGGCGCCCGCTCGTCGACGGTCGCTGGGACACGACGCAGGAAGACGAGGGGACCTGGCGCCTTCGCGCAACCGCGGTCGACCGCGCGCACAACGTCGGCCGGAGCGAGATCGTGACCGTGTCGGTGTCCAACCCGGTTCCCGAGCCGGAGCCGGAGCCGCAGCCGGAACCGCAGCCCGAGCCGGAGCCCGCCCCGCCTGCACCCGAGGAACCTGTTGCTCCGCCGGCGCGCGAGCCCGGTCGTCGGCCCACACTCGACGACCTCGAGGCGCTCGCGGCCACACAGACCGATCCCTACCGTCGCGAAGAGCTCACGGCGATCGTGTTCTATCTCCGCGACTTCGCCCAGATCGACGGCTCGCTGCCCGAGCAGTTCGACGACCTGATCGCAATGGAGTTCGGAGCATGACCTTGCAGGTGGAGACCGTCCGTGACGCGACATCGTTCGCCGCGCTTCCGGCCGCCGAATGGGACGCGCTCGTACTGGCCCAAGGCCGGCCGAGCCCGTTCATGCTCCACGCGTGGCTGCTCGAATGGGTTCGCCACTACGAGGACACGGGCGACGTCGAGGTGCACGTCGCGCGCCGCGACGGCCGCCTCGTCGCCGCGCTGCCTCTCATCGTCCAGCGCGTGAAAGGCCTTCGGCTCCTCCAGTTCCTCGGCGCCACCCAGTCGGCGCTCGGCGACCTCCTGCTCCTCGATCCGGCAGACGACGAAGCCGGGAAGGCCCTGCTCGGCCGGGCTCGCGCCGCGCGCTACGACCTGGCTGACCTCTTCGGCCTTCCGGGCGACAGCCGCCTCGCAGGAGTCACCGGGCCCTCGCTGCGGCTCATCGAACGCGTCGAGTCGCCGGTGCTCGACCTGTCCCCGGGATGGGACAGTGTGTACAACGAGAAGACCGGCTCCAAGAAGCGCAATCTGCATCGGCGGCGGCGTAGGCAGCTCGCCGAACAGGGTTCGGACCTCACCGTCGATCTGGCGAAGACGCCGGAGGAGCTCGCGGTCGCTCTCGAGGACGCATTCCGCCTCCACGAGCTGCGCTGGGCCGGACGGCCCGACGGTTCGCACTTCGCGACACCGGTCGGCAAGCGGTTCCACCGCGCCGCGATCCAGGCGCTCGCGTCACGGGAGATCCCCCGCATCATCACGACGCGGCTCGATGGACGCGCGATCGCGTTCCATTACTACTTCCTGCTCGACGAGCGCATGTACGTGCATCGTCTTGCATTCGATCCTGCGTTCGCCCGGTTCTCCCCGGGCCTCGTGAACACGCTCGACGCGCTCGAGGCCGCAGCGGCGGAGGGGGCCAAGCTCGTCGAGTACCTCGGGGGTGACGAGCGGTACAAGCTCGAGCTCTCGGACCGGCTCGAGCCGCTCCATCAAGGGCTCGGGCTGGCGCGGACGCCGCAGGGCCGTGCGGTCGCCGCCGCCCGGCTCGGCATCATCCGCGCGCGCCGCAAGCTCAAGCGCTCGCCGCGGCTCCGCCGGCTCTACGTCGAAGGGCTCGCGCCCGTTCGCCGCGCCGTCGAGCGGACGCGGTCGAGAACCTCTGCGTAGAGATGTTCGTATGCATCCGTCATCGCCGCCGGGGAGCACGTCCGGTCGACGAGCTCGTGCCCGTTGCGCACGAGCCGGGCGCGCAACTCGGGGTCGGCAAGGAGGCGGTCGATGGCCGCTTCGAGCGCTTCGCGGTCGCCGACCGGAACGATCAAGCCCGTCTCGCCGTCGACGATCGCGTCTCGAACGCCGCCGGCGTCGGTGCTCACGACGGGTGTTCCGAGGGACAACGCCTCGAGCAGTGCCAGCGGCAATCCTTCGGAATCGGACGAGAGGCAGAAGACGTCGGCGGCGGCGGTGATGTCGACCGCGTCGGAGCGTTCGCCGGTGATCGTCGCGACGCCTTGCGCGCCGAGACGTACCAGATCCGCGGCGAGCTCCTCCTCGAACTCGGGCTCGCCGCTTCCGACGAGGAGCGCGCGCAGAGCGGGCCGGCGCGTCGCGAGGTGGGCGACCGCCGCCAGCAGCAGCGCCTGGTTCTTCTCGGGCGCGTAGCGGCCCACCGTCACGATGAGCTCTGCATCGGCAAGCCCGAACTCCGCGCGAACGTCCTCGCGCGACCGGGACGCCACCGCGGCCACGGCATTGCGGATGGTGCGTGCCTTGTCGGCGCGGAGCCCAGAGCGGAGGAGTGCCTCCGTCGACGTGGGCCCCACACCCACCACCGCCGCGGACACCGATTCCATCGCTCGAGCTGCCGTCCCGATGCGGTCCGGCATGACGCCGTGGTAGGTCGTGACGATCGGCAGGCGCGGCCTGCCCGCCCACAGCCGCGCAACGGACGCCGCGATGGCGGCGACCGGATTGTGCGCGTGGATCACGTCCGGGCGCTCGCGACGGATCGACTTGGCGATCCCCCACGGCGAAGTGATCATGCGTTCGAGGTTCGCGCGCGGACGTGGGACGATGTCGACCGGGACGCCGGCCGCAACGAGGATCGGCTCGAAGGGCTCGCCCCCCATGGAGCACACGACCACGCGATGGCCGCGACGCCGCAGTTCGATCGAGAGGCTCGTCGCGACGCGTTCGAGCCCTCCGATCTTGAGCACCGGGATGATCTGGAGGACGCGCAGAGCATCGGCCTGCGTCGGGTCTGCGCTCGCCACCGACCGGATTCAAGCGCATAGGGTCGGCGGCATGCGGATTGCGTATGTCTGTCACTGGAACCTCGACGGCGAGGACGGCGTCTCGAAGAAGGTCGAGACGCAGGCCCGGACCTGGCGCGACGCAGGGCACGAGGTGACCGTTTTCACGCTCGCGCCCGGCCAGGCGGGCGACCGAGCCGTCATTCGCGCGTTTCCGTACGGAGACAGGCGTGCTGCGACGCGCGCGCTCGTGCGCGCGGTGCGGGAGGCGCGGCCCGACGCCGTGTACCTGCGCTACGACCTGTTCCTGCCCAGCGTCTGGTCGCTCGCGCGCAATGTCCCCACGGTGGTCGAGGTGAACTCCGACGACCGCGCCGAGGCGCGCAACTGGCGCGGTCCCGTGGCGCGGGCTTACAACGAACTGAACAGGCGGGTGCTCTTGGGCCGCGCCGCAGGCATCGTGTACGTCACGAGGGAGCTCGCCACCTCACCGTCGTTTGCACCCTTTCGAGACAGGCGCCACGCCGTCGTCGCGAACGGAATCGTGCTCGGTCCGGAGCCCGCGCCCGCGAGGCCCGGCGCCCGCACGCGTGCAGTCTTCCTCGGCTCCGCCAGGCAGCCGTGGCACGGAGTCGACAAGCTCGCGCGGCTCGCGGCTGCCCTCCCCGACGTGGACGTCGACGTCGTCGGCTACACGCCCGACCAGCTGCGCGCGGCGGGCGCCGAGTTGCCGTCGAACCTTCGCGTGCACGGACGGCTGACGCGCGCAGAGTACGAGCCGCTCCTCACCGCCGCCGACCTGGGGGTGGGCACGCTCGCGCTGCACCGCAAGGGGATGCGCGAGGCGGCGCCCCTGAAGGTGCGCGAATACCTGGCCGCGGGCCTTCCGGTCGTGATCGGCTACGACGACGTCGATCTCGCGGCGAGCGGCGATCCGTGGTGGCTGCTGCGTGTGCCGAACACGGATGCGGACGTCGATCCGACGCGGTTCGCCGAGTTCGCCGCGTCCGTACGCGGGCGTCGCGTCCCGCAGGACGAGATCAGGCCGTTGATCTCCGTCGAGGCGAAGGAGCGGGCGCGGCTGGAGCTCCTCGCGTTCGCGGCAGGACGCCCGTGACGGCGACGGTGCTCGTGCTCGACGGCGGGAGCGGCCCGTCGCTCGCGGCGGTTCGTTCGCTCGGTCGCGCGGGTTGGCGCGTGGGGACGGTCGAGGGGTCGCGCAGCGCTCGCTCGAAGTTCTCCTCGTTCAGCGTCCCGGTGCCGGACTCGAGCGCCGACGTGGATGCATTCGCGTCCGCCGTTGCCGAGGCCGTCTCGAAGCACGGCGTGCAGATCGTCGCTCCGGCCACGGACGCATCCGTGCAGACCCTCTGGGCGATCGAAGGAGCGTTGAACGGCGCGCGCATTCTGGGCGCCGACCGAGCCTCAGCGGAGCGTGCGCTGGACAAGGCGCGCATCCTGGCCGCCGCGGACGAGCTGGGATTCCCGACGCCCGCCTGGCGTCTCCCCGCGACGTTGGAGGACGCCGAACGCGCAGTGGGCGAGGTCGGGCTGCCCGCGGTCTTGAAGGCGCGTCGCTCGTACCGCCGCGAAGGCTCGCGGCTGATCCAGCGCCGGCATGCGTTCGTCGACGCGCGTTCGGAAGTGGCCGCGGCGATCCCGCCGACGCTCGGAGACGAGGGCGAGCTGCCCATCGTGCAGGCGTTCGTCCCGGGTCGCTCACTCTCGGTCAGCGCGGTCCTGCAGGACGGGCGTGTCGTCGCTGCGGTGGCACGGGAAACGATCTCCTTTGAGCCGATCGGCGGCGGCACGTCGGTGTGGAAGCGGACCGTCGCCCCTGACGACACGGGTGTGCAGGAGGCCCTCGCGTTCATGCAAGGACTGCACTACGAGGGGCTCGGTGAGGTCGAGTACCAGGTCGGAGCCGACGGCGTGCCACGCCTGATGGAGGTCGGCGTGCGCCTCCATGGCTGGGTGCCGCTCGCGGTGCGCGCGGGCGTCGACCTGCCGCTCGTCGCATGCCGCGCGCTGCTCGGCGAGCCGCTGCCCGAGAACACCGCGTACCGCGTGGGGGCGGAGATGCGGTGGCCCGCCGGCGAGCTCGCGCGGCTGCGCACGATCGCACGCCGAGCCCCCGATCTCCCGCCCGGCATGACGCGCCGCGACGTGCTTGCGAAGGCGTGGCCGCCGTGGCGTCCCGGGATGGCGTACGACGGGATCGACCTCGGCGATCCTCGCCCGTGGTTCAACGTCGAATCGCTGCGGCGACTCGCGGCGCGGTGAACTCGCAGCCGAGGACGAAGCGGGAGATCGGCCCGAAGCGCCCCTCGGCGGCGTAACCGACGAAGAAGAGGCGCGGATCGGTCGACCGGAACGACCGGTCGATCACCGGCCAGCCTTGCTCGACGCGCACGCGCTCTGCGAGGCGGCGATCGAGAAACGCAAGGCGTGACAGGTCGAAGCGGTATCCGGTCGCGAGCAGGATGTCGTCGACCTCCCGCTCCGTCCCGTCCGACAATGCGAGCCGCAGCCGCCCGTTCTCTCGCTCGAGGCCGGTCGGGACGACGCCGGGTGTGACGAGCACCTTGCCCTCGACGAGCTCACGTACCCACGGGCTCCCGCCCGGGCGCAGCAGACGGCGGGTCAGTGCGGCCCGCGTCCCGCGGGGAAGCGCCGCAAACGCGTCCGGGTGGAGCACGAGCCGGTTGAGCGGCGGCGGCCCGTACCCGACGGCCGGATACGCGAGCCGGTAGAGCCGCTGCCGCACGGGCCCGCGTGGGTGGTGCGGCTCCCGGTCGGCGAACCAGCGGACCTCCGAGCGGGTCACCACCTCGACGTCCCCACCGGCGCGTGCTGCGAGCCCCGCGCTCTCGAGGCCCGCCTGGCCCGCGCCGACCACGAGCACCGACCGCCCGGCGAGATGGGAGAACTCGGTGTGATCGATCGCGAAGCGGACGTGCTCGCCGAGCGCGTCGGCGAGCGCAGGCGGCGCGTGGGGGAAAGGCGTGACCCCGACCGCGAGCACGACCGCGTCGACGTCGAGCGTCGAGCCGCCGGCGGTCGTGACCCTCAGGCGGCGTCCGTCCTCCTCGATGGCCGCCACGTCGTCCGTGTCGTGTTCCGCGACGAACGTCCGCCGGAACCACTCGCCGTAGCGCAGGAACGCCTGCAACGGAAGGGGCTCTTGCCGCGGCTCGTCCTCCGCGGCCGCCCATGCGTCGATCGAGCCGGCGCCCTGCGGCGCGGACAGCGACGTCTCCTCCCAGGCCGAGCGCAGCAGCATGTCCGGCGGCATGCGCGTGCGCCACGTCTCGAGCGGCGAGCCGTAGAGCCTCGCGCGCGCGCCGAGGTGGGCCGCCACCGACAGCCCGAACGGGCCTGCGCCGACGACTGCGACGTCAGGCATCGAGCACCGCCTCGTACAGGCGCCGGTCGCGCGAGGTCTGCAGTCGGTTGTTGTGCCAGAGGAGCACGAAGTCACCGTCGTACTTACGGCAGGTCTCCTTGAGGGCGACCATCGCGGCGAGCGCACCGTCACCGAGGTCGAGGTGCTGCACGAACGTCGTGTCCATCGCGATCAGCGGCCGCTCCCTCAGCTGCAGCATGCGCCGCGTCTCGAGGTTGAACACCGGGTACTCGTAACAGACTCCTGCGCGGAACCCGGCCGCTTCCGACCAGCCCACCGTCGAGTCGTAGGAGAGCCCGGCGTCCTCCCAAAGCTGCCATGTCACCGGTGCAGACCACTGCAGGAAATGCTGGCGCCCGCCCCACGAGGCCTGTTCGACACCCACACTCGCGCAGGCCGCCTGCAGCCGCCCAAGTTCCGCCTCCAGGCGCGCCGCGTCGCGGTAGGTCCCGTAGCTCGGGTGGAGCCCGATCTCGTGGCCCCGCGCACGCGCGGCGCGCATCACGCCGTGCACGCGTTCGAGCGGGTACTCCGTGTCGTCGGCGATGAAGTAGAACGCCGTCGTAAGCCCGCGCCGCTCGGCGACCGACATCAGCCAGGCGAACGTGTCGCAGGGATCTGCGCCCCCGATCCGCTCCAGCGCGAGGCGGGGCGATCGCGCGCGCACGAGCGCGGACGCGAGCTGCTTCGGGCGACAACCGGCGCAGAACGGGAGGTCGACGTCGTGTGACGGGATGACGCGAAACGACCGCTGCTTGCGCTCGAGCCGCGGCCACGTGCGCCGGAGGTCGTCCCACAGCTCCTCGAGCAGGTCGTTGACGAGCGGGCGGCCCGGCGCGATGGCCGCGCGCGCGGGGAACCGGTCTCGCGCGTCGCGTTCGGGCTGCACGATCTCCTCGTACCGCGTCAGGCAGAAGAACGCCGTCCCGAAGGGGTCGTCCGGCCAGAGGTGCGGGAACGGAAAGGGCGGCTGCGGGAGGGACGACTCCTGGAGCCATCCGTCGTCGGGTTGGCCGAACAATCCGTCGCGATACGACAATGTCGCGCCGTCGAGCTCGAGCGCGACGTCCTCGCGGTCTTCCGTCCGAAGCTCCCAGTCGAGACCGAGGAACTCGCCGAGCAGGACGTGCGCCGCATAGCGCCGCTCCGGCTCGCGGCCGGACGGGACGCGCAGGAGCATCGTCACCGCCGAATGCTCCCGAGGACGTCGTAGGCGCGGCCGCGCCCCCGCGTTGCCTCGATCCGCAGATACGGGACCTGCCGTGCCCCGAACGACCGGAAGAACCGCTCGATCGACTCGATCATCGACCCTTCGAAGTCGAAGATCGCCGATGTCTCTCGCGCGCGCTTGATCGCCTCCCACACCAGGAGCGTCGGCTCGCCGCCGCGTTGATGCTCGGGGTGCCGGCCGCTCAGGAGGTAGTACGCACAGCGCGAGTCGTGGACGACGTAGATCGCCGCGCGCGCGTTCTCTTCGGCGTCGACCGCCGAGAGGAGCGTCCGTGCTCCGTGCTCCGATGCGCCGGCGTCGAGTCGCCGCAACAACTCGTCGCTGACCGGCACGGGTATTCCCTGCCGCGCGTACGTTGCGGCGTGCAGCTCGAGGAACGTCTCGAACGGAAGGTCGTCCCGCACCTCGACCTGCTTCTCCGCCTTCCGTACGTCCCCGCGCGCGTTGGTCGCGAACTCGCTCCAGATCCGGTCGGGATCGGACAGGTCGTCGAGGCGGTAGGTGTAGCGCACGCTCGAGCGGAATCCCTTCCAGTAGAACGGCAGCCAGTTCGTGATCGCCGGGGAGAAGCTCTGCCGAAAGACGTGGAACGGAGGAAGTGCGTCGATCAGCGCCGTCATGCGTTCCTTCTCGAGCTGAAGCCGGCTCGCGTACTTCCCGTCGGACGGCTCGACCCATGGTCCGAGTGACTGCGTCAGCTGCGGTTGCACGAGGCTCACGATGCCGCGGCGGACCCGCCGGACGAACGGCAGGCGCGCAACGACGTGACCGTCGCTCTCCACCTCGACTGCATCCCACGCACCGGGCGCGAGCGCGTCGAGCCACCATGGCTCGTCGAAGATCGAATTCGTCATGCCGGCGATGACCGGGGACGCCGTGCGCGGAGGAGCAGCAGCCGCGTCGCGGTCGAGTAGGTGCGCAGGTCGTCCCTGGTCGGCCGCACGAGCGCCCATGGCGAGATGCCCATCATCCGGCTGCTCACGAGGAGCGCGGCGATCCCGTACGTCGTGTAGGCGCAGAGCGACGCGACGGCCGCGCCGATGACCCCGAACGCGGGAATGAGCACGAAGTCGAGCGCGAGCGTGACACCGAGTGCGATGCCCGAGAGCATCGAGGCCAAGCCGGGCCGCCCGCGCCCACCGAGTGAGGCCGCGACGACCGCGCCGGTGTTCAGGAACCAGGTGCCCGGCAGGATGATGAACATCGGGAGCAGCGACTTCTGGAACTGTGGGCCGAAGCCGACGATCAGGAGCACAGGCCCGCAGATCGCCACGACGGCGATCGCCGCGAATGTCAGCAGCGACTGATGACGCAGCGCAAGCGCCGTCGTGTGATCGCGGTCGACATCGGCGTCGGCATTCGCGACGAGTGGCGTCACGCTCGACTGGAAGCCGCTCGCGAGCGTCGTGACGAGCTCTGCGACGACCTGCGCCACGATGTAGTAGCCGACGACCGCGAGCGGCCGGAAGATCTGCAGCACGATCACGTCGAGTCGGAAGTTCAGGATCTGGAAGAGCGACCCGACCTGCAGCCTCAGGCCGTAATGCAGCATGCGACGGAAGATCGAGAGGTCGATGCGCGGTCGACCCAACGGAAGGAGCGCACGGACGGCACCGACGAGCATCACGACCGCGGCGGCGGCAGTGGCGAGGAGCCCGGCGGTGACGCCGAGGCCCGCGACGAGCAGCCCGACCGCCAAGACCGTGTACACGACGCGCGAGCCGATCAGAAGGCCGTTGAAGAGCCCGAAGCGAAGTAACCCCGATAGCTGGTTCGCGGCCGTCCACTGGAGGAACGTCAGCGGGACGAGGAGGCCGACGAGCACCCACGTCGCGCCTCCGTGCCCGCGCGAGAAGACGTCGGCGATCGGGCCGCGCAGGAACCAGGTGAGCGGCACGAGCACGAGGCCGAGGACGAGCCCGAACGCGGCCGTGGTGCCGAGAATGGCGCCCGGGGATTCGCGGCGCCCGGCGTGATACTCGACCGAGTAGGGCAAGCCGAAGCCGAAGATGGCGTATGCGAAGTTGGCTACCGAGAGCTCGATTGCGAGGAGTCCACGGTCCGCGGGCCCGAGGAGCCGCGCGAGCAGGACCGAGGCGACGAAGCCGAGCACGAGCACGGCCACCTCGCCGATCATGTTGAGTGTGAGTGAACGGCTGAACATGGAGGGCGATGGCAAAACGGGCCTCTCCCTTGGCCCGTCGATGCTCTACCCCGCCAAGGCGCTCGCCACTCGCGGGCGGTCGTTGGTCTGGGCGGCTCGGGGCGGCCGGAAGCCGGGCCTGCGCATCCTCTTCTACCACCGCGTGTCCTCGGACCGAGACGAGCTCGCCGTCACGCCGGCGGCGTTCGCATCGCACATGGACGCCGTCGCGCGCGCAGGATTGCGCGCGGTCGACCTCGGCGAGCTCGTCGATCTCCTCGTTGCGGGCCGCGACGACGAGCCCGTTGTCGGGCTGTCGTTCGACGACGCCTATGCCGACGTCGCCGAGCATGCCCTCCCCGTCCTGGAGGCGCACGGCTTCTTCGCGACGGTGTTCGTGGCGACCGGCGTCACCGACGGGCGCGCGCGCTTCTCGTGGTACGGAGAGCAGCCGCCTTTGATCGGATGGGACGCGATGCAGCGGCTCGACGGGGGTGCGCTCCGCTTCGAGCCGCACACGGTCACGCATCCGAACCTGCTCGCCCTCTCATACGACGACCTCAGGCGCGAGCTCGTCGACTCGAAGCGGGAGCTCGAGGAACGCCTTGCGCGTCCGACATCGATCTTCTGCTATCCGGCCGGGCTCTTCGGCGCGCGCGAGCGGCAGGCCGTCGCGGAGGCCGGCTTCCGCGCGGCCGCGTCGTGCGAGCCGGGCCCGAACTCGCCGCAGACCGATCTCTTCGCGTTGCGGCGGATTCAGGTCGACGCGCGTGACGCGCTCGTCGACGTCCGCGCGAAGCTCGCGGGCGCGCATGACACGCCGCTCCCCCTGCGTGCGGCCTGGCGCCGGTTGCGTTACGGGCAGCGCTAGGGAGTGCGCACCGGCCCGGAGAAGTCGTTGTTCTGAAGCGTGAGATGCCCCGTCGTCTCGTTGACGTCCATGGCGTTCCCTTGCTTGGCCACGACGGTGTTGCCGGTGATGACGAACGACTCGCGGGTCGAGCCGGCTGCGTCGGACGGCGAGACGTAGATCCCCGACGCGCGCGTTCCGCTGATGTCGTTGTCTGCGATCGTCGTCGTGCCTGCGCGTGAGTCCTCCTGGAACCAGGCGATGCCGATCGGGCCGCTCGCGATCATCGAGTGCTCGACGCGCGCGTTGCGATACCGCAACGAGATCCCGTTCGCGCTGAATCGTTTGATCGTCACGCGATCGAGGGTGAGCGAGGGGCCCTTTGCGTAGATGCCGTGCTTCGGGTACGTGATCGAGCGATCCTGGCCTGTGTCGAGGATCGCATCGTGCAACAGCGTCATGTCGTGGCCGACGATGATCACGCCGGAGTCGCGTGTGTAGCGCACGAGCGTGTCGGCGATCGTCCAGTCGGCGTCGGCTGTGTTCGCCGAGTTGATCCCGACGCGGACGCGCGTGAGCAAGCATCCGGTGATCCGGATGTGCGTCGAGCCGTTGCCGTGCGCGCTCGAGCCGATGGCCGAAATGCTGCTCGCAGCGGAGCCGCCGTCCACGGCGAGGTCGCGAAAGGTGAGGCCGCTCATGCCCGCGAACCAGATTCCGTCTCGCAGGTTCGCCCGACCGCTCCCATAGCTCCCGAACGTGAGGTCGGAGCGCGGAGGGATCAGCTCGCCCGCGAACGTCGAGCCGCCCCGGAACAGCACCGTGTCGCCGGCATGGAGCTGGGCGCGGTCGACGCGCGCGACCGTGCGCCACGGCCGCGCCCGCGTGCCGGCGGCCAGATCGTCGCCGGCCGCGCTGACGTAGAACGTCGCACTGCTGCGCGGGCTCCCGCTCGTCCGCGGGACGACGACCGCCGCTGCGGCTGCGGCTGCGATCACGATGGCGGCGAGGACGAGAAGCTTCACTCCTCTTTCAATAACCGCTCGTAGAGGGAGATATGCGCGGCGCGCATCTGGGCGAGGGAAAACGACTCCTCCACGCGTGAGCGGGCAGCCGCGCCGAGCGCGCGCCGGCGGGCGGGATCGCCGAGCAGGTCGCGGAGCGCTTCCGCGAGGGCCTTCTCGTCGCGTGGCGGCACGAGGACGCCCGCGTCGCCGAGCAGCTCGGGCACGCCGCCGACGGCGCTCGCCACGACGGGCAGGCCGCAGGCCATCGCCTCGAGAATCGAGAGGGGAAGTCCCTCCGAGTCGGACGACAGCACGAACACGTCCGACGAGCGAAGGAGCCCGGGAACGTCGTCACGCTCGCCGAGGAGCGTCACCGGGCCTCTCAGCTCGCGCTCCACCTGCGCCCGGTCCGGGCCGTCTCCGACGATCGATGCGCTGAAGGTCGACGCGTCGAGGCGGGCGAGCGCGCGTGCCAGGGTGACGAACGTCTTCGGCTCCTTCAGGCGCCCGACACTGATCACGTGCGGCGGATCGCCTGCGAGCGATGCGCGCTCGGCCGGCGGCTCGACGCCGTTGCGGATCACCGTCGTGTGCTCGCGCGTACACGTCTGGGCGCGAAGTCCGGCGGTGAGCTCCGTCTCGGAGACGCAGATCGTCTGCGTCGTGAGCGGCCGCATCGCGCGATCGGCGGCGAGGTACACCGTCGCTGCCACGCCCGAGGTCGCCTTGAACGCCCACCCGTGCACCGTGAAGACCCGAACGGGCACACGGGTGAGCCACGCTGCGAGCCGGCCGAGGACACCGGCCTTCGAGCTGTTGACGTGCACGAGCCGGGGCCGAATGCGGCGGCAGAGCGCGACGAGCTCGAGCAGGCCTCGCAGGTCGTGCCAGGGATGCAGCGGGCGCCGCACCCAGCGCAGCGCGACGTAACTGGCACCGGAGCGTTCGACGGCCGCCCGCAACGGCCCAGGCCCCCACGCGGCAACGGTCACGTCGTACCGTTCCGTGAGGGCTGGAAGCAACGACGCAACGTAGGTCTGCGCGCCGCCGACCTCGGCCAGTGTGATCAGAATCAGGATGCGCGGGCGCGAGTGCACCCCGTGACCGTACGCGTCAGCGGACGCGGAAGCGCGAGCTGAGCGTCATCGACGCTCCGGCGCGCGCAACCATCGCAATGACGCGGTGCCAGCCGGTGCCGGCACGGGCCGCGCAGATGAACGGGGCCGTGTGGTCGACGCAGACGGTCTTGTTGTCGAGGCGGAACGTCACGGCCTTCGCCGACTTCACAGTCGGGGTTGCCAACGTGAAGCTTTTCGGGACGGACGTGCCCGCGCCCGGCATCATCGCGGCGTACCTGACGCTCGCCGACGCGGTCACCTTGACCGACATCCATGCGACGTTGCCTGCTCCGTCGGTCGCTCGAACGAGCAGTGTGTGCTGTCCCTTTTTCAAGGTCACGCGGCAGGAATAGGGCGCGGCTCTGTCGACGCACGTCACCGTGCCGTCGACCCAGAACGTCACGTCGGCGATTCCGCTCGCGTCGGTTGCGCTGACCTGCACGGTCGCGGCGAGCGGGACCGTCGCACCTGCGGACGGGCTCGTGATCATCACCCACGGCGGCGTCGTGTCGCTCGTCGGGGAGGGCGGCGGAGGCGGGGGCGGAGGCGGAGGCGGAGGCGGAGGCGGAGGCGGAGGCGTGCTGCACGCGCTGGTCGTCGCCTGGACGGTCGCTGCGGCGGAGGTCGTGCCGTCAGCGCCGACCGAGCGCACGTCGAACGTCGAGCTCGTGCCACAGGTGAGGCCCGAGATCGTCGTCGATGTGCCCGTGGTCGTCGTCGCGGCCGTGCCGTTGCGACTGACCGAGTACGAGACGACGCGCGGATCGGAAGCCCTCGTCCACGTGAGGGTGGTCGCCGTTTGGGTGACCGACGCCGAGAGGGACGTGGGGGCGCCGAGCGGCGCCGGCGGCGGGAGCGGGACGGTCGCGGAGGTCTCGACTGCCCCGATGTCGGGGTTCGCGCCGCAGTAGTGATACACCGCGCCGTCGCAGGCGGCGATATAGGCGAGCGCGGTAACGCTGCGCGACCCCGCGTCGACGAGCGGCGAGCCTGCCGCGGGCGTCAGGTCGCCCCCGAGCTGCGGGTCGGCGGCGAGATCGCCCGGCCCGTTCGCCGTGAAGAGATTGACCTGGGGCGTGCCCGTCGTGCTGAAGAACGCGTTGTTGTGCTCGGAGTAGGCGCCCCCGGGTGCGAGCACGCGGACCACAGGCGAGATCCCGCCGGTGAACACGTTGTTTCCAAGCGTGAGGGCACCGCTCGTCGACGAGATGTCCGCGCCGTTCCCGCCGGATCCGCTGACGGTGTTGTCCGCGATCACGAACGACTCGCGCGTCGAGCCGCCCGCGTCGGACGGCGAGACGTAGATGCCCGACGATGACGTGTTGCTGATGCGGTTGTAGGCGATGCGCGTCGTGCCACCCGAGCCGGCGTCGACCTGGAACCACGCGACGCCGATCGGGCCGTCGGAGATCGTGTTCCCCTCGACGACCGCATCGTGGTAGCGGAGAGAGATCCCGTTGGCGCTGAAGCGGCGGATCACGTTGCCACGGAAGGTGAGGAACGGCCCCTTTGCGTACACGCCGTGCTTGCCGTACGCGATCGAGGAGTCTTGGCCCGTGTCGAGGATCGAGTTGTTCGTGAAGGTCAAATCGTGACCAAGGACGATGGCGCCCGAGTCGCGGGTGTACTGGATCAGGTTGTTGCTGATCGTCCAGTTGCCGTCGCCGGAGTTCGCGGAGTTGATCGCGATCCGCACGTGCGTGAGGGCGCAGTTCGTGATCACGATGTTCGTCGAGCCGGAGCCGGACGCGCTCGCCTGAATCGCAGACAGGTCGCCCGGAGACGACCCCGCGTCCACTGCGAGCCCGTCGAAGGTGAGGTAGCTCTTCTGCGAGAACCAGATCCCGCCCGAGATGTTCGCCTTGCCGGCGCCGTACGAGCCGAACGTGATCGGCGCCGATGCCGTGCCGGATTGAGCCGGCATGAGAGTGTTGTCTGAGAATTTCGCCCCAGCCTGGAAGAGGACGGTGTCACCCGGCTGCAGGGACGCGTTGTTCACGTGGGTCACGGTCTGCCACGGGTGCGCGGCGTCGCCGGCGGCGCTGTCGCTTCCCGAGGGGCTGACGTAGAAGGTCGCAGCGGCGGCGTTCCCGGCGGGGACGAGGATCGCGGCGGCGACTGCGGCGACGACGAGGCGACGAACCATCGAGTTCGAATGTCGTACGGATACGAGTCGAAAAAAAGGGTCATATGGCCCATTGAGGGGGTGGCCCGGTCCCAGCAGACAGGCGGGGGTATGGTCCCGAGCCATGCGTCTTCCGTGGATTGCGGCGGCGGCTGCCGTCGTCGGCGCCGTCGCGGGGCTCGTGGACGCCGCGCTGCAGTCCCCGCCGTACCGGGCGACCGTCAGCTTCGTCGTCGCGCCGTCGCTTCGCAGCACAGAGCCCGGCATCCCGACGCTGACTCGGACCGCGGCGGCGCTCGTTCGGACGCCCAGCGTTGCGCAGAACGTGATCAGCGCTCTCGCCTTGCACGACTCTCGCGACCACCTCCTCGGGGAGATCGGTGTCCGGACCGAGCCCGGCACGGCGGTGGTGCGCGTGACCGTCAGCCGGGACTCCAAACTGGACGCGCAGCGCGTTGCCCAGCAGGTCCTCGTCGTGTTCCAGGGGCTTGCGAACAGCAGGCTCGGCCGGCCGGGCCAGGGATCGGCCGTCACCGTGTGGGACCCGGCGAGCGACAGCGCCACGCGCGCCGGGCGCCCGTATGGCCGCGAGGGCCTCGGCGGCGCGGCCGTGGGCCTGCTCGTGGGGGTCGCTGCCGTCCTCGGTCTACGGAGGCGCGGGCGGAGGCCGCTCGGGGCCGGGGCACGTGTGCCCGCACCCGCGCCGGCGTCTGGCCGGCGGCCGGTTCCGGCCCCGAAAGCCCAGCCGGCGCCCGCGCCCCAACCGGCACAGGCACCCGCATCCGCACCCACACCCACGGCTCCGCGTGTGCCGGAGCCCGCGTCCGCGGCCGTGCCCGAGCCGGCACCCGCCGCGGCCCCGGCAGTTGGGATGCTCGCGGAGCTGGAGCGGCGTACGGCGGCGGAGCAGGACCCCGCCAGGCGCGAGGAGCTCGCCTTCTACCTCGAGCAGTTGCGCGCGTTTGCACTGCCGGACGGCTCGCTGCCGTTGAACCTGCTCGGGCTCGCCGAAGAGGTGTTCGGCGCGCTTTAGGCCGCGGCGCCGCGCACGACCGCGAGCGCGCGCTCGACCGCCGGATCCCCGGGGTGCAGCCTGAGCGCAGCCTCGAACTCGTGGAGCGCGTCGGTGCGGCGGTGGGCGTTCCAGTACACCGAGCCGAGTAGGTAGCGCACGGCGAGTGAGCGCGGTGCCCGCGCGCGGGCTGCCTCGAGCGGAGGGATCGCGGCGCGGGCGCTCGGGGCGAGCTGCGCCTCCGCGATGAGCGGCTCGACCGAGACGGGGTCGAGCCGGTGGGCCCAGGTCAGGTTCGAGCCCTTTCCGCTCGAGAGAGCCGAGCGAACGAGCTTCGCCGAGAGCCATGGCGGGACGAACACGATCACCGCCGCGACGGCGATGACGATGGCTCCGCGCGTGCCGAAACGATCGGTGATCGGCCGCCGTCCCTCGTCGCCGAGCCCGATCCCCGCGAGCAGGAAGAACGGGACGGTCAGGGCGGGGAAGGTGAACGTCCAGTCGGCCAAGGCCTGTGCGAGTAGTACGGTGCAGGCCCCGAGCGCAGCGGTCGCGGCGGCGCTCCGGCGTCGCGCTCTCCGTACGAGCCCGCCGAGCAGGGCGGCGTACGCGATCGCGGCGAGGGAGAAGCCGACGATGCCTTCCTCGCCGAGGAGCTCGAGCGGCAAGGAATGCGCGCGCGCGGGCGTCTCGGAGCTGTGCCCGCGCACGAGGTAGGCCGGGCCGAACCCGCGCGCCCCGTCGCCGGCGAGCGGGTGACGCTCGAACTCGCCGACCGCGACGCGCCAGAAGTCGTACCGGTTCGACCCGAGTTCCACGAGGTGCGTGCTGCCGCTGCCGGCGGCGGGCGCGTGCTTGAACGCGCGCCACTGGTTGCCCAACCACGCGCGCGGGCTTGCAGCCAGGAATGTGCCGAGACCGAGGAGGACGGCCAGGATGGTCGCTGCGAGGGCGGCTCGCCCGACCAGCCGGCGCCGAGACTCGCCGAGGTCGAGCCTTCGGTCGGCCGCGACGTAGACGGCGCCGACGACGGCGGAGGCGAGGGTGAGGACGAGCAGCGCGGTCGCCGCGCGGTGGACGTCCCGCACCTCTGCCGTGCCGGACGCGCGGTACGCCGCGGTGAGAGGGCCGAATGCCGCTGCCACCGGCAGCCCCGCGAGGACCGCGGCCGCCAGGATGCGAAGCCGTGCGGCCGACACCGCCGCGAGCACGAGGAGCGAGACCGCGAAGCCGAGGACGCCCCCCTTGCTCTGGGCGAGCAGCGACGTACCGAGGAGGAGGGTCGCGGCGGCAAAAGCGGGGATGCGCGTTCGGGCGGGCGCGGTGCGCCGTCCGGCGAGAAGCAGTGCGGGCCAGACCCCGGCCAGGAAGAGGCCGGCGCTCGCGTTGGCATACGTGATCGGAAAGGACAGCCGCCGATAGCGGAAGACGTCGTCGGGGCTGCCGCTCCCGTGCAGCTTCCAGATCGTGCCCAGCGCGAGCAGCGCGAGCCCGCCGGTGACGACGCCAAGGGCGACGAGGCGGTCGCCCGGCGACCGCACGGTCAGCGCCGAGACCCCGAGCGCCAGGGCGCCGAACAGCACGAGGAGCGCCTCGTCGCGGGCGAGCGAGGGCACCGGCGCCCACCAGCCGGAGACGCCCGCCCAGAGCGCAAGCCCGCCCAGCGCGGCGAGCGCAACGCTCGCCGTACGGGCCGGTGGGCGGGCGGCGCCCGACCAGAGGACGACCGCGACGACCAACGCGACGACGAGGGCGGAGGGCAGGAAATCGGAGGCGGCGATGCTCCCTCGGTCGTGCCAGGCGATCACCGCGCCGGCCGCGAACGTGATCGCGACGGGAAGCGCGCGCGCGACCGCCGGGACCGCGACGGACTGCGCCCCTGCCTTCATCCCAGCAAACAAATGAGCCCTCTCCATGTTTGAACCCGTAACCCGTCCGGCCGGACCAGCGTTCTGTACCCGAGTGGGAGAAAGCTAGGCGAGAAAGGAGCACCACCAATGCGTCGGGGACAGATCTTCAGCGGGCTTGTCGCGCTGGTCGCGATGGCCGCATTCTTCATGGTGGTGCCTTCGGCCTTCGCGGACGGGGGCACACCGATGGACATCTGCACGGATTTGCAGGACGGAACCTTGAACGGGAGCTACACGGGCGCGCAACTCCAGGCGTTCTTCAGCGACCCGACGGTTCAGGGCTACTGCGGGCCGATCACGGTCGTGACCGTGACGCCGCCCACAACGACTCCGCCCACGGCGACCCCGCCGACGGCACCGCCCACGGCGCCGCCGTCGACGCCGCAGCCGTGCGTCGAGACGACGCCGGGGTCGAACGGCACGCCTGCTCCGGGGTCGGGGAGCCCGGGCTCGGCCGGCACGCCTCCGTGCATGACACCCGGGACACCCGCGGCGCCGGCCGCGCCGGCCGCGCCCGCCACACCTGCGGCTACTGCTCCGACGCCGCAGGGAGTGGCCCCGGTCGCGGTCACGGCGGTGAAGGGCGCGCACCACACGATCAGCTCGCCGGCAGCGGCGGCGGCTCCTCAGGTGAAGGGCGCCCAGCACACGGTGAAGACACCCGTCGCGTCGAGCGTCGCACCCCTCGCGACGACCAAGACCACGGGCACCCTGCCCTTCACGGGTGCACAGCTCGCCCTCTTCACGCTGGTCGGGCTCGCGCTCGTGGCGACCGGCCTGATGCTGCGCGCCACGGCGCGGCGCGGCGGCCAGTCGTAGCGCTTCCCCGGCGCAACGGTCGAGGAACGGGCCCCGGAAACGGGGCCCGTTTCATTTCCCGTAACCAAATCAGGTCAAGAACCGTTTGAAGTTACGTAAAGGGAGACGGCACACGGGGGTTCTGTCGGTGGGAGTTCAGTTGCACGAACAGGTCGATGCGCTGCCGCTCGCCGGGGCGCGGCTGCCCCGGCTCGGACGTCGCGGTGCTGTGTACCTGGCGACGAGCGGCCGCTTCGGGGTCATCTGGCTGCCGGCGTACGCGCTCCTGACGAGCCGGACATCGTCGCTCGGCGCGGCCGTCCTGATCGCGACTGCGCTCGCATTCGTCTGGTTCGTCGCGCTGCACAAGGCTTTCGACGCGGCGCGGCTGACGTTGCTGTCCATGGGCCCCGCCGTGGCCGCCGCGATGGGCACGGCGACAGGCGCGGTCGCCGTCTCCGCAGTCAGCGTCTGGGTCGAGTTGCACGTCTCGCTCCTCACGGTCGCCGAGATGGCGTTCTCCATCTTCGTGTTCTCGTGGGCGTGGGAGGGACTGGTGCATCGCAGCCTCGCCGGCCGGCGGCGCGTGCTGGTGATCGGCGAGCACGAAGGCGGCACGAAGCTTGCCGAGGACGTGCGCGCGGACAAAGACGCGCCGTTCGAGGTGCTTGCCGTCATCGGCGACGAGCACGTGGACACGATCGGGATGCTCGTCGAGGAGCATCGTCCGGACATCGTCGTCCTGGCGTCGCACGAGCTTCGCCCCGACGCGTTCGAGCGGCTGCTCGACGTCGCAGGCCTCGGCTTCAAGCTCGTCGGCCTCTCCGAGTTCTACGAGCATGCGTTCGGCCGCGTGCCGGTGGAGAGCCTGCGCCCGACGTGGTTCATGAACGTGCTGCACCTCTACCAGCGGCCGTACACGCGGCTAGCGAAGCGCGCGTTCGACATCGCGGTCGCGGCGATCGGTCTCGTCGTCGTCTCGTGGCTGCTGCCGATCCTCTGGCTCGTCGTCCGCCGCACCGGCGGCCCCGGCCCGGTGATCTTCACGCAGACGCGCCTCGGCGAGAGCGGCCGCCGCTTCACGATCTACAAGTTCCGCACGATGCGCAACGACGCCGAGCTCGCGGGCGCGGTGTGGGCGGCGCAGGACGACCCGCGCATCACGAAGGTCGGCAAGTTCATGCGCAAGACGCGGCTCGACGAGCTGCCGCAGCTCGTGAACGTGCTCAAGGGCGACATGTCGATCGTCGGCCCGCGGCCCGAGCGTCCCGAGTTCCTCGAGCAGCTGCAGGACGCCGTCCCGTTCTGGACGCGGCGCCATCTCGTGAAGCCCGGGATCACCGGCTGGGCGCAGGTGCGGCGCGGCTACACGGCCGACGCCGAGGGCACCGCCGACAAGCTCTCGTACGACCTCTGGTACCTCCGGCACCGGTCGCTCGTCATCGACCTGGCGGTCTGCGTCAAGACGTTCACGACCCTCGTCACGGGCTCGGGTGCGCGGTGAGGCGCTCCGCCGCACTCGGCTTGATGATCGTCGGCCAGTCGGCCCTGGCGCTCTTCGCGCCCGGCGTCGCCGCCGGCCCGGCATTTGCGAGCTTTCTCGCGGCCGGCCTCGTGCTCGCTCGCTAGCCCTCCAGGGGTGAGGCGCGACCCCCGCCAGGGGGAGTACCATGCGCCTTCCCAGAGAAGCCACCGTTTGCGCCGCCGAGTCAGGCGGAAGAGAGGTCAACGAGTGTTCGAAAGATTTACGGAACGGGCTCGCCAGGTCGTCGTACTCGCGCAGGACGAGGCGCGGGCGCTCAAGCACAACTACATCGGGACCGAGCACATCCTGCTCGGTCTGCTGCGCG
>CAZDEX010000004.1:0-22813 GCA_964504405.1 uncultured Gaiellales bacterium
GTGCGCCGCGACGGTGAGTGGCGCCTACACACGTTCAGCGGCAGCGAGCCTCGCTGCCGCGCCCGACGCCCACCCAAGCAGCCACCCGCCTCCGTCACCGACCCGGCGATGCGGCCTGGACCCCTGACAAGACACGCTCCATATCAGAGCGGAGAACCGTCGTCGTTGACGGTCCAGTGCGGATGCGCTGCTCCATCAGCGCGGCGGGTGACCGTGCTCGCGCATCAGCTGGTCGAACCGCTCCCACTCGAGCGACCACGTGCGCTTCGCCCTGCCGGGCTTCCAGTCGATCGACCCGCGGCTGACCTTCAGGACGCCGAGCCGCTCGCCGTCTTCCTCGACGACGATCTTCACGTCGACGTTCCCGACCGGCAGCTCGTGATCGATCTTCAGGCCGACCGAATGTGCCATCGGCCGAGTTTAGAGGCGACCGCAGCTAGAGGCTTGATGCGTATTGGAGTGCGTGCGGGGATGGCTCGGACCAAGCAGGTCGCACTGCTCGGGCGCAGGGCATAGCGGTGCCTACGTTCAAGCCCGAGCAGGGCGAGATGCGCCGTGTCTGAGCCACCATCCGTGCGTGCTCGAAATGCGCATCAAGCCTCTAGGCGCAGTTCAGCCGCGCGACGAGCGCGCGCGACGGCGCGTTGTCCTCGCGCACGTCCGCGAGGAAGCACTCGATCCCCGCAGCGCGGCCGTCTTCGGCCAGCCGGTCGGCGAGCACGGTGCCGATCCCGTTCCCCTGCAGCTCGTCGATGACCGCGAACGCGACGTCGGCCGTATCGCCGTAGCGCACGAGGCGCGCGATCCCGACCGGCTCGCCGGCGAGGTAGGCGACGAGCACGTGGTGTATGCCGTCGACGCGCGCAAGCTCTTCGAGCTCCTGCGGGAAGAGCACGTTCTTCGCGCCGCCGAATCGGAGCTGGCGGGACCGCGGCCCCAAGCGGTCGAAGACCGCCTGCACGACCCCGGTCTCGCCGCTCCGGAGCGGCCGGACCGTGATCCCCCGGATCATTTCCGTTCTCATGCAATCCAGGGTGCCTGCGGGCCATGGCCCTGCGCGTCGTCCTCACGGGCCATCTTTTCAACATGGCCCGATAGGGCCAGTAAGCTGGGTCTACATGGAGCAGGACATCCGTTTCCTCGAGTTCGAGGGTCGGCGCCTGGCCTATGCCACGTACGGGGACGGCCCGGCGATGGTCTTCGGGCCGCGTTGGGTCTCCGACCTCGAAGAGGAGTGGGGCGACCCGCGCCAGCGCGCGTTCTACATGGAGGTCGGCCGCACGCACCAGGTCGTGCGCTTCGACCGTCTCGGCTGCGGCCTCTCCTCGCGCGAGCTCGACCCGTTGCCGACGGTCGAGTCGGAAAGCCGGCAGATCGAGGCCGTGATCGACGCCGCCGGTGGGGCGGCGGTCCTGTTCGCGTCGTCGTGCTGCTGCGTCTCCGCCTCGCAGCTTGCAGTGCGACGCCCCGAGGCGGTCGACGGCGTCATCTACTTCGGCGGCTATGCGACCCGCAACGACATCCCGGAGCCGACGCGCGAATCGCTGATCCAGTTCCTCCGGCTGAACTGGAAGATCGGCGCGCGGATGCTCGCCGGGCTCTTCGACCCGCACGCGAGCGGCGACGAGATCGAGGAGTGGACGCGCATGCAGCGCGCCGCGGCCAACGCCGAGGCCGCGGCGGCCTTCCTCGAGCTCGAGCTGTACGCGGACGCGCGCGAGCTCCTGCCGCAGGTGATCGTCCCGGCGCTCGTGCTCCACCGGCGCGGCGACCGAACGGTGCCGATCGGCCGCGGCCGCGAGCTCGCGGAGCTGTTGCCGAACGCGCGCTTCGTTCCGCTGAACGGCGACGCGCACGTCCCCTTCCGCGACGACCAGCGTGATGTCTTCCGCGCGCTCGCGGGTTTCCTGCACGCCGAGCAGCCGACGGAGGCGAACGGCTCTTCGCCCCTCACCTCGCGCGAGACGGAGATCCTCCGTCTCGTCTCGACCGGCATGAGCAACCGCGAGATCGCGACGACGCTCGTGCTCAGCGAGCACACGGTGCACCGGCACGTCGCGAACATCCTGCGCAAGCTCGCGCTCTCGAACAGGGCGGCTGCCGCAACGCACGCTGCGCGGACCGGCCTGATCTAGGTGACCTCGCGCGGAGCGGAGACCGGCGGCGCCGCAGGGCCGCCGACCTCCGCCGATCGCGCGAGGCTCATCCCGAGAGCCGAGCGTTCCGGCTTCCGCATTGCCGGGCCGCAGTGCTCGTCTCGGGAAGTCCTCTCCGACTCTGTGCGACGCGGGTGTGAACGCACGTCGGAGTTCCGTATGAATTCGGTTAGACGGTTTCCACGAGCCACTTCGTAACCCGTTCCCCCAGCCACGAACCCTGGTCTTCCTGCAGAAAATGGCCCGCGCCCTCGACGGGCGGCGCGAGCTCGGCGCGCGGCAGGAGCTCCGCCATCGCCTCCGCGGCGCGCCGCGAGAAGATCGGGTCGCTGTCGCCGAAGAGGACGAGTGCCGGCTTGTCGAAGGTGCGCAGCTCCTCCCGCGCGGCGAGCATCGCGGGCGCCGAGGGGTGGTCGGCGCCCGTCGCGACGAGCTCGGGGAACTGGACGACCCCGACGCGCGACTCCGGCACCGGGAACGGCGCGTCGTAGCCCGCGATCACCTCCGCGCTCGTCGGCTGCACGAGCGTGAGTCGCACGAGCTGGCCCGGGATGATCTCCGTGCCGACGCGGCGGACGAAGGCCTGGAAGCGCAGCCACTCGTCGTTTGGCGCTCGCGCGCCGATCCCGGTATTCATCACGACGAGCCGCGCGACGCGCTCGCGGTTCTCGACGGCGAAGCGGAGGCCGATCGGGCCGCCCCAGTCCTGCACGACGAGCGTGATGTTGCGCAGGTCGAGCTCGCGCACGAGCCGCGCGATCGACTCGACATGGCAGTCGTACGAGTACCAGTCGCGTGAGGTCGGCTTGTCCGAGCGGCCGAAGCCGAAGTAGTCGGGCGCGACGCAGCGGGCGACGCGCGCGAGCGGCGGGATCATCTTGCGGTAGAGGAACGACCAGGTCGGCTCGCCGTGCAGCAACAGGACCGGGTCGCCTTCGCCCTCGTCGACGTAGTGCATGCGCAGCCCGTCCTGGTCGATGTAGCGCGGCTCGAACGGGAAGTCGGGCAGGTTCGCGAACTGCGCGTCCGGCGTGCGGTAGATGCTCATGGCGCGTCGTCCTCGGCGTCCTCGTCGTGGTCGTCGTCGCCCTCGAGCACGATGCGCTCGGGGCGGAGCATCGGGAGCTGCGACTGGATGTACGACTCGACGGCCTTGTCGATGCCGACGTCCTTCTTCGCCTGCTCCGAGAGGAACCAGCGGTGCTCGAGCACCTGGTGGAAGAGCTCGGCCGCGGGGAGCATCGCCCACATCGTCTCGGGGACCTTGGCCACCGTCGGCTCGAACACCTCGTCGCGCCAGCGCACCGCGGCGACCGACTCGGAGACGGGACGCTTCTCCGTGCGCTCGAGCGACTCCCGGAACCGCGCGATGTCGTTCAGCATGCGACGCGCCTGGTTCTCCTGCGCGTCGAGGCCCGCAAGGCGCAGCAGGCGGTGGCGGTGGTGCCCCGGCTCGACGACGTGCGGGTCGAGGTGAAGGCGGTACCCGTCGGGCATCGCATCGAGCCGGATCTCCTCGACGTCGAAGCCGAGCTGGTTCAGCTTGTGCAAGCGCTCGTCGAGCTTGAAGCGCTCCTCCGGGCCGAACGTCTCGTCGCGCGTCAGCTCGTGCCACAGCGACTCGTAGCGCTTGACGATCTCCTCGGCCGTCTCCTCCGGGTCGAGCCCGGGTGGAAGGCCGAGCTCTGCGTCGATGTCGAGGAGCTCGCCGAAGATGTTCGTCTGCGCGATGTCGAGGTCGTACCCGCGCTGGCCGTCGCTCAGCTTCGGCTGGAGCTCGCCGGTCTCCGCGTCCACGAGGTATGCGGTCAGGGCGCCCGCGTCGCGGCGGAAGAGCGCGTTCGAGAGCGAGCAGTCGCCCCAGAAGAAGCCGCGCAGATGCAGGCGCGTCAGCAGCTCGGCGAGGCCGTTCAGGAGGTGCGTGCGCAGGTCCGGGATCGCCGCGCCCGCGAACAGCGCGCGGTAGGGGAGCGAGTATTCGAGGTGGCGTGTGATCAGCACCGCGTCCAGGTCGTCGACGCGGTCGGTGACGATGCCCGCGGCCTCCACGACGGGTAGGCCCTGGCCCTCGAGCCGGCGGAGGAGCGTCCACTCGCGGCGCGCGGGACGCTCGGGCAGCTCCTTCAACGCGTAGAGCGCGCCGTCGTACTCGACGAAGCGCACGACGTGACGGCTGATGCCGCGGATCACGTTCACGAGGCGCGGCGCGTCCCACTCCTCGAGCGGCTCGTTCCACGGCAGGTCGAGGAAGCTCGGGTGGCCCGTGCGCGCGGTGATCCTGAACTCGGTCGCGGCCATCAGCGGGTCAGCGTCGACTGGTCGAACGCGGCCACCCCGCCGGGGCTCGCGAGCACCGTGTTCTTGCTCACCTTTGCCTTGGCGAAGTAGTGCGCCTCGATCGCCACACCTGCACGGCTTCCGTCGCCGCTCGGATCGGCGCGTGTGCGCGCGACGGTGTTGTGCTCGATGTCGCACTCGGAGTGGTCGAGGCAGATGATTCCGACGCCGAGCGCGCCGAGCACCTCGTTGTGGTTGATCGCGCCCATCGACATCTCGCCCATCGTGATCCCGCGCAACGTGGTCGCGCCGATCTTGTTGTGCGTCACGTCGACCATCGTCATGTGCGTGACGATCCCCTCGCGCGTGCCGACGATCGTGCAGCCGTTCACCATCGACATCTGCTTGTCCATCGAGAAGGAGATGTCGATCCCCTGCACCCACGAGCCCTTCGGTGAGGCGATCTTGCAGCCGTCGATCATCACGGAGCTGCGCCGCACGTGGATGCCGTCCATGGAGACGCCGAGCACGCGCACGCCTTCGAGCATCACGTGGTTCGAGTCGAGGACGTCGATGCCGTTCTGACCCCCGACGACGGTGACGTTCTTCAGCGTCACGTGGTCGGCGCGGATCAGGATCCCGCCCTTGACCACGCCGCCCACGAGCGTCTGTGCGTGGCGGATCACGATCGGCCCCTGGATCGTCCCGTGCAGATGGACGGTCGGCGGGAGCACCGCGTAGGCGGCGCCCAGCCCCCCGAGCACCACGACGGCGACCGCGGCGGCGGTGAATGCGCCGGCGCGGCCGAGCTCGCCGCCTCCTTCGCCGTACTCGAGGTGCAGCCGTGGGAAGATCGCGTGCGCGAAGAGCTGTGCACTGAGCCATGCGATCGCGTAGAGCGCGAGCGCCCAGCGCAGCGGCGCCATCAGGTCGAGCCAGCGCATCGCGCCGTAGACGAGCGCGAGCTCGGCGGCGCCGAGTGGTACCGCGAGCCAGCCCGGCTGGTAGGCGAGGACGCGGTCGTACACCACGACGTCGAGCAGCAGGCCGATGCCGAGCATGAGCGCGACGAGCTCGATCGCCCACCAGCGCTGCAGGCCGAGCGCCACGAGGAGCGCAGGCAGCGCCGAGACGACGCGCGACTGGAGGCGGCCGATCAGCGTGTACGACACACGCGTCTCCTGAATGCGCGGGCTGCGTACTTCGCCCCGGCGATCGTGTCCGCAGCGGGGAACGCCCACTGGCCGGCGACGCCGGCTATCGAGAGCGTGCGCGTGTCGTCGGTGAGCGACGGAACGGTCGAGTCGGGCGCGAGGACGATCCAGCGGCCGTGCGCGGGCAGGTCGTGCTCGGCCACCAGGTCGGCGAGCAGCGGGTCGTGCCAGAAGCCCTGCCTGAAGCCCGTCGCCACGATCACCTGGTGGGCGCCGCGCGCCGTCGGCTCGACGCGGAAGCGCTCGCTCCGCAACGGCTCGTCCCACGCGCGGCCCGGCGGGTAGGACGGTGTCGAGAGCGCGCGCAGCGTCGACGCACGCTCCTCGTCGGGCGCCGCGTGGAACGACGCGAGCCCACGTTTCGAGAAGAGCGGCCGCGGGACGTTCAGCGGTCGCCGCACCGGCTCGCGGCGCCGCACCGAGATCACCTCTGCGCCCGCGTTCAGCGCATTGATCCACTCCGTGGCCGCCGCCATCCCTGCGCCGACGATCGCGACCTTCGAGGCGTACTCGTGCGGCTCGTAGGCGTGGACGGCGTTGGGGTACTCGTCCGGTTTCGCGAGACCCGGGTGGCCCGTCGCAAGGAGGACGTGCGCGAACGGGCCTTCGCCGTCGATCTCGAAGCCGCCTTTCACGGCACGCACGCGCGTGATGCGCCGCTCCACGAAGCTGCGCTCCCAGGCGCTGCGCATGCGCACCTCCTCCGCGTGCGCGAGGAAGTCGTCGACGCTCGGGTGGTAGCGGTTGGCGACGCTCTGCAGAAGCGGCGTCGGCGTGGCGCGACGCAGCGCCTCGCGCACTGCGAGGCCCGGGAACGATGCGGGGGCGAGGTGGCCGTCGCTCTCCGAGCGCATCCGGCGCTGGCGGATCGACGCTACGCGCGTGCGCCACACCTCGAGCGGGTCGTCATGCGTGCCGAAGACCACGATCTCCTCTGGTGCGACGCCGCCGTGGCGGAGCGTCGCGTAGGTCGCGAGGGCCGCGAGCCCGCTACCGACGATCGCGCAGCGCATGGTGCAACCGAAGGTACATGGCATGCGACCAGAGCAGCGGCGAGGGCGGCTCGCCCCACTTGGCGACCCAGGGCTCGTAGCTCTCGGGATGGAGGAGGTGGTCCTGGGACTGCTCGGGCAGATCGCCGTTTGGACGGGCGTGAGCCTCGATCCAGGCGAGGCAGTCGGCTGCGCGTTCCGGCTTCGCGAGCCCGAGCATCGCGGTCAGGAGCAGCCACTGGCCGCCGCCGTAGTACGTGTCCTCGAGGTGCCGGTGGACGCCGCCGGCGAAGACGAGCGATTCCTCGACGCGCTCGACGAGCTCCGGCGTGCCGATGAAGAGGAGCGAGCCGTCGAGGCGATCGTCGGCGCGCGCCAGCGCCTCGCGCTTGATCTCGTCGGAGGCGAGCGCGTTGCCGATGCACCAGAGGGTCACGGCGTGGATCCCTTCTCGCTCCTCCCACCAGTCGACGCACGGCTCGTGCCAATGCTCCCCGAGCCAGCGGGAAACCGTGTCGAATGCCTCCTGCCAGCGCGACCATTCGCCGCGGCGGCGCAGCGCGCCGAGAAACAGGCCGAGCCCGTCGATCTGGAGCTTCGGCCATTCCGAGCGCTCGGGCTCGCCGTCGAGCGTGTAGCGCGCGTCCCACGGCCCCGTCGGCCGCGCGAGGATGACCCGCGCGCACCAGTCGAAGAAGCGGTCGGCGCTCTCGACCTCGCCGACCTCCCGCATCGCGTCCGCGATGAACGAGCCGTCGCGGAACCACGAGTAGCGGTAGTGCTCGAAGTTCGGGCACGCCACGTAACCGCCCGACGGCGACTGTCCCGCGCGAATGACGTCGATCGAGCGCTGCGCGAGGTTCACTTCACAGAGCCCGCGAGCAGGCCCTGGACGAAGTAGCGCTGGAACGCGAAGAAGACGCCGAGCGGGATAATCATCGACAGGAACGACGCCGGCGCGATGATGTCGATGTTCGAGCCGAACTGCCGCAGCTGGCTGAAGATGTCGACCGTGATCGGCGCCGTGTTCCGCGCCATGACGAGCGCGACGAGCAGGTCGTTCCACGTCCAGAGGAACTGGAAGATCGCGAGCGACGCGATTGCCGGCAGGCCGAGCGGGAGGATCAGCCGCAGGAAGATACGGATCTCGGAGGCGCCGTCGATGCGCGCCGACTCGAGGATGTCCTTCGGGATCCCGATGAAGAAGTTGCGCAGGAGGAAGATCGCGAACGGCAGCCCGAACGCGGTGTGAAACAGGATCAGTCCGAAGATCGTGTCGTACAGGTGGAACGTGTTGTAGAGGTGGAAGACCGGGATCAGCGCCATCTGCAGCGGCACGACGAGCAGCGCGATCACGAGCACGAACAGCCAGTCGCGCCCCGGGAAGTCGATCCACGCAAACGCGTAACCGGCGGCGGCGGCGAGGATGATCGGCAGGATCGTCCCGCCGATCGCGATCTCCGCAGTGACGCGGAGAGCGGTCGGGATGTCAGTGTTGCTCCAGACGTTCGAGTAGTTCGCCCACGTCGCGAGGTGTGGGTGCGCGACCACCCTCCACCAGCCGTTCGAGACGTAGTCCGACGGGGAGAGCAGTGAGGTGAAGAAGAGGCCGAGCGTCGGCACGAGCCAGAGCAGCCCCACGAACATGAGCAGCAGGTGCACGGGGAGCCTCGCGACGGTCCGGCCGATGCGCGCAGCGACCCGCTCGCTCGGATCGGCGACGATGATCGGCGCGCCGGCTTCGGCTTCGTACGTGGCTATTTCTCTACACCTCTCTCCGGAAGCGGCGCACGTTCAGGAGCAGCACCGGGACGACGAGCACGAACAGGAACACGGCGATCGCGGAGCCGAGACCGAAGTCGTTGACCCCGCCGAAGCTCTGCCGCCACATCTGCACGGCGATCACCGCGGCGTTCGACTGCGTGGAGCCCGGTGCGATCGAGATCACGATGTCGAAGACCTTGAGGACGTTGATCAGCATCGTGATGAACACGACCGAGAGGACAGGCGCGAGCATCGGGACGGTGATGCGCCGGAAGACCTGCCATTCCGATGCGCCGTCCGTGCGCGCCGCCTCGAGCACCTCGCGCGAGATCGCAGCGAGGCCTGCGCCGATCACCACCATCGCGAAGCCGGCCCACACCCAGATGTACGCGAGGATGATCGAGGGCGTGATCAGCTTCGGGCCGAGCCACGAGATGCCACTGAACGGCGCAGCGAAGGTCGACGCCGCGATGCCCGTGGTGTAGCCCGACCCCGACACGTGGTCGAACGTGAATGAGCCGTCGTCGCGGGTGGTCGCGCTCTGCACCTTCTTCCCGTTCTGAAGCAGGTTCACGTTCACGCCGGGGAGACCGAGCTCGCCCTGCTCGACCTTGCCCGGCGTGCCGCCGCCGGGCTTGAAGTCGCGCCAGACGACGCCGGAGATCGTGCCGGGCTTCGGCTGCGGGACGACCGCTTGCTTCGCCGACGGCGGGACGTCTGCCGGCGGGATCGCCGTCAGGCCCATCGTCGCCGTCTGGCCCGAGGCGATCGTCTTGTGCAGCACGTAGCCCGTCTGCGGGGAGCCGCTGAGCGTCGGGGTCGAGGCCGCTGCGTTCGACAGCGCGCCGGGCGTCGAGAACCACGACTCGACCGCGCCGACGGCTGCGTTGACTGCGCCCTGGTTCGGATCCTTGATGTACATCAGATGCCAGATCACTCCCGTCGCGAACAGGGAGATCGCCATCGGCATGAAGACGACCGTCTTGAATGCGACGGCCCAGCGGATGCGCTCGGTGAGCACCGCGAACACGAGCCCGATCGCCGTCACCGCGGCGGGCGCGACCGCGATCCAGATCGCGCTGTTCTTGATCGCCGTCACGAGGATGTTCGTCGTGAACAGCGCCTTGTAGTTGTCGATCCCGGCGAACGAGCGGGTGGGCAGGAACCCTTCGTGCGCGTTCTTGCCGTAGAAGCTTCTGATGATCGTGTAGATCGTCGGGTAGACGATCATCACGAGCAGCACGAGCGCAGCGGGGCCGAGGAAGCCGAGCGCGACCGCGTTACGACGCAGTACGCCCGGCCCCCCGGAGGGTGGAACCGCCGCGACCGGCGGCTCCACCGCAATCCCCCCGCTGCTTCCGCTCACTTGCCTGCTTTGTACGCCTTCGCAGCCGCTGCTTCGAGCTGCTTGGCGATCCCCTTTGCGTTGTTCGGGTTCTGCAGGAAGTCCTGGAACAGCTTGAACTCACCCTGCCCGACCGTGCCGCCGAACGAGGCGGGCTGGAGGTCGGACATGTCGAAGCGGAACACCTTCGCCTTGCCGACCGCGCCCGCGACCGTGCGGGTGATCGCGTCCGGATAGGCGCTCGGCGGGACCGTCTTCGACGGGGCCGTGTACCCACCGCGCTTGGCCCAGATCGTCTGAGCCTTGCCGGTTGCGAGGTACTGGACGAGCGCGCGGATGGCGGGCGTGTCCTTGAACGCCATCAGCATGTCGCCGCCGCCCTCGACGTAGTTCGCGGTGTTGCCGATCGCCGGGAACGCGAACACGTTGTAGCCACTCACGGGCTTGAGCGGGTTCTTCGACGCGACGACACCCGGCACGAAGTCGCCCTCGGCGATCATCGACGCCTTCGGGCTGTCGGAGAACACGTTCGACACCGACGTCGGGAAGTCGGTCTGCAGTGCGCCCGACGTGCCGCCGGCGATGTTGCCGCTCTTCAGGATCGAGCCCATCGTCTGCAGCGCCTTGATCACGGACCCGTCGGTCCACTTGATCTTGTGCTTCGACAATGCGTCGTACTTCGCCGGGCCGGCCTGGCGGAGGTAGATGTTCTCGAACAGGTCGGTGAGCGTCCAACCGTCAGCGCCTCCGACCGACAACGGCGTGGTGCCCGATGCCTTGATCGTGGCGATCGCCTTGATGAACTGCGGCCACGTTCCGACGCGCTTGACGCCTGCGTTCTTGAACGTCGAGACGTTGTACCAAACGGTCGACTTGTTGGCGCCCTTGATCAACAGGCCGTAGATGTGGCCGTTGATCTTGCCGATGTTGGCGATGTCGGTCGGGTACTCCGTCGCCAGCGTCGACTTCGCGTAGTCGAGGTTCTTCAGCGCGCCCTTCTTCTGGAAGTCGCTGACGAGACCAGGCTGCGAAACCGAGGCCAGGTCCGGCGGGTTGCCGCCCGCGACCGCGGTGGCGAGCACGGTCGGCGTGTTGTCGCCCGTCGACTTGTAGGTCACCTTGACACCCGGGTTCGCGTTCCGGAACCCGTCGAGGACCGCGTTGAACGACTTCTCCTCGTCGCCGGTCCACACGCCGACGATCTGGATGTCACCGGACAGCCCAGCCTTCTTCGTGCTCTTCGCGCTTGCGAGAGCGGTCACGGCGGCGAGCGCCACGACGCCCGCAATCACCGTCAACCACAACACTCTCTGCTTCCTCACGCTTCAGCTCCTTTCGCTGAGTCATAGATCCCACTGCCTGTGCCAGGATCGAAGAAATGCAGGGCGCGCGTGTCGACGACGGCCGACACGTTGTCGCCCTGCTTGACCTTCGAACGTGCGCCGAAGCGGCCGACGATCACCGCTTCGCCCTCGCTCACACCGATCTGGGGTTCGGGTCCTTCCGCGCCTGCGTCTTTCGCAAGCTCGCGCGTCTCGTCGGTCTCCGCGTGCGCACCCTTGATGGCGAAGTGCGCCATGATCTCGGAGCCGAGCGCTTCACGCAGCTCGAGCCTGCCGTTCAGGCGACGATTCTGTGGGGCGTCCGTCTCGAGGCTCGCGTCTTCGAGGTCCTCGGGCCGGATGCCGATGACCACCTTCTTGCCCTCGTACGCCCGCAGCGCGGGCCGCTGCGAGAGCGTCTCATTGCCGAGCTCGAGGGACTGGTCGCCGATCTTCGCGACGAGGCTGCCGTTCGACGGCTCGATCGTCGCGTCGAGCATGTTCATCGACGGGCTCCCGATGAAGCCGCCGACGAACAGGTTGACCGGGCGGTCGTAGAGCGTTTGCGGGTCGGCGACCTGCTGCAGCTCGCCCTTGCGCATGACGGCGACGCGGTCGCCCATCGTCATCGCCTCGACCTGGTCGTGCGTCACGTAGATCGTGGTCACGCCGAGGTCGCTCTGGAGCTTCGCGATCTCGGCCCGCGTCTGCACACGCAGCTTCGCGTCGAGGTTCGAGAGCGGTTCGTCCATGAGGAACGCCGCCGGCTCGCGCACGATCGCACGGCCCATTGCGACACGCTGCCGCTGGCCGCCGGAGAGCGCGCGCGGCTTGCGCTTCAGGTACTCGTCGAGGCCGAGGAGCCGTGCCGCGCGGTTGACGCGCTCGTCGATCTCCTCCTTCGACATCTTCCGCAGGCGCAGACCGAACGCGATGTTGTCGTACACGGAGAGGTGCGGGTAGAGCGCGTAGCTCTGGAACACCATCGCGATGTCGCGGTCGCGCGACGGGACGTGGTTCACGACGCGCTCGCCGATCCGGAGGACGCCCTCGGAGATCTCCTCCAGGCCGGCGACCATCCGCAGGGCCGTCGTCTTGCCGCAACCCGACGGCCCGACGAGCACCATGAACTCCCCGTCGCGGATGTCGAGGTTCATGTCGTTCACGGCACGAGTGCCGTCCGGAAAGATCTTGCTGACCCTCTCGAACGCGACTTGCGCCATGCCCAGCCCCCAAGTGTCCGTTAGGTCGAGTTGCGAATCGGACCGCGATCTTAGTACTAACGAGTCAGATTAGGCAGCCAATTGCTCGGGCGGCGGCGCCTCGACCCGCCGCTGCGGCGGCGCCGGGCGCTTCACGGCCACGGCCCCGACGGCTGTCATCACGAGGGCGGCCGAGCCGCCGACGAGGAACGCGAGCTCGGTGCCGCCCCGGTCGCACATCCAGCCGACGAGCACTGCCCCGAGGGGCGCGAGCCCGTTCCAGGCGTAGTAGTAGAGCCCGAGGACGCGACCACGGATGTGGTCGGGGCTCGCGAGCTGGATTGCGGCGTTCGAGTTCGCCGTGTAGCTCGTGAAGAAGAGGCCGCAGACGAAGAGCAGGAGGCCGGCGAGGATCGTCGACCGCGCCGGCGCGAGCAGGAGCTCGCAGGCGCCGAAGCCGGCGGCGCCGACGAACATCGTGCGCCAGCGCGCGTTCGCAAGCGCAGCGGCCGAGAGCGCGCCGCCGAGCGCGCCTGCGCCGAAGCACGCGGAGATGATCCCGAACGTCCGCGGCCCGGCCTGGAGGGTGTCCTTCGCGAGCAGCGGCAAGAGGATGTTGAAGTTGAAGCACACCGACGCGAAGACGACCATCATCGCGAGGATCACGAAGACCGTTTTGTTACGGCGCGCGTAGGCGAAGCCCTCGCGCGTCCCGCGGAAGATCGTGGGCCGGCGGCGGTCGCGGAGCGGGTAGAGCTCGCTCACACGCATCGCGAGGAGGCTGCCGAGCACTGCCAGGAAGCTCACCGTGTTGATCGCGAAGCACCACCCGGCGCCCGCGGCGGCGATCAGGACGCCGGCGAGCGCCGGGCCGAAGATGCGCGCGGTGTTGAAGAGGCTGGAGTTGAGCGCGACCGCGTTCGGCAGCTCCTCGCGGCCGACCATCTGGAACGTCAGGTTCTGGCGCGAGGGGGCGTCGAACACGAGCGCGGTGCCGGTCAGCACGGCGATCGCATAGACCTGCCACAGCTGCACGTGGCCGATGAGCGTGACGGCCGCGAGCATCCCCGAGAACGCCATCTGCACCGTTTGCGCCGCGATCACGACGCGCCGGTTGTCGAACCGATCGGTGACGACGCCCGCGAAGAGGCCGAAGATCGTGAACGGGCCGAAGCGGCAGACGGAGAGCAGGCCGACAGCGAGGCCGCGCGAGTGGGGCGCGAGGCTGACGACGAGCCAGGCCATCGCGATGTTCTGCATCCACGTCCCTGCGACGGACGTGAGCTGGCCGAAGAAGAAGAGGCGGTAGTTGTAGTGGCGTCTCAGGGAGACGAACGTGCGCCGCGAGGCGAGGCGAAGCAGCGTCACTCGTCGCCCAACAGCTTCTCCAGCGCGTCGATCGACCGTTCGATGCTCTCCCGCTCGTCGACCTCGAGACGCTCGAGGCGCTCGACGAGCCACGCGGTGCGCTTCTTGCGCACGGACTTCAGCACCTTCTCGCCTTCGGCGGTCAGGAAGAGGCCGATCCGGCGCCGGTCGGTCGCGCGCGTGCGCTCGATCAGCTTCGCCGCCTCGAGGCGGACGAGGTGCCCCGACATCCCCGGTGCGGACACGCGCTCGCGTTCGGCGAGCTCCGTCGCCGTGATGCCCGGGTTGTGCTTGATCGACGCGAGCAGCGAGACCTGCCCGCCGGTGACGCCGAGGGAGTGGATCTCCCGCCGCAGCTCTCGGGCGAGACGGAGGAGCACCGGCCGGAGGCGGCCGGCGATCGTCATCGGGTCGTTAACCACGCGAACCATTAACGACGTTAACTGTAGCTCAGAACCGCCAGGTTCCGTCGGTCACGAGGGGAACGCGCTTCCCCGATTGTGCGATCCCGTCGGCGTTGAGCGCGTCCGTCCCGATCATCACGTCGATGTGCGTCTTCGAGCGGTTCACGCCGTACCGCTTCCTCGCGATCGGGACGGTGCGCGTCTTCGCGAAGCCCGAGCCGAACGCCATGTGCGCGGCCGCGTTCTCGTCGAGGAGCCCGTTGTAGTAGATGAGCCCGGTCTGGCCGATGCGCGAGGACGCGTCGACGAGGGCGATCTCGCCGAGCCGCTCGGCGTTCGGGATCGCGGCGAGGTACCGCGCGAGCCAGTCGCGGTCGCTCTGGCGCTTCGCCTTCAGGCGGACGAGCCGGCCGCCGCGGAACTCGCCGGACAACTCCTCGATCACACGGCCGCCGAAGCTGCGAGGGCGCGAACAGCGGAACGTTCCCTCCGTGGCTGCTGCGTCCGGCGAGATGAAGCACTCCTCGGTCGGCACGTTCATGGCGATCTGCCGCCCCCAGTGGTCCCGTTCGCCGCCGCCGCGCCACATCGAGTACGGCGCGATTCGCAGACGCAGGTCGGTGCCGTCGTCGCGCACGTGCACTTCCTTCAGGTCGAGCTTCGTCAGCTTCGTCGCACGCCGGCGCAGCGTCGCGAGGTGTTGGGCCCAGCCTTTGTGGCCCGGCGGGTCCTTCGGCCCGACGCGGCAGAAGGAGAGGAGGTCCTGCGCGAGGCGGCGGCGCCCCTTCGCCGCGTCGAGCCCGGGGAAGACGCGCGCCGCCCAGTCGGCGGTCGGCCAGGCGCAGATGGTTGCGCGCAGCCGGCCTTCGCGGCGGATGCGCGCCATCTCCGTGCCGGAGCTCAGCCGCTTCGAGTCCTCGGCGACGCGCTCCGGCGGCAGGCCCGCGGTCAGGTCGAGCTGGTGCTCACCCATGATCTGCACGAGCGCCACGTCTTCGTTCCCGAGTGCGCGCATGCGCTCGCGCTGCCACGAGGTGCGCCGGCCGAGCGCCTTGTCCGTGCCGTGCACGATGCGGGCCGCGTAGACGAGGTTGTCCTCGTACTCCACGTCGACGGCGAGAGCGCCGGCCGAGTACGCCGCCTCGGCGAGCGCCACGGCCAGCTCCCGATGGGCGAGCGACGGGCGCACGATCAGCGTGTCCCCGCGCCGAAACGCGATGCAGCCCTTGACGATCATCTCCGCGTAGCGGCGCAGCTCGTCGGGCTTCATCGGAGACTGCATCGGCCCGGAAGGTTACGGGTACCGTCCGGGAATGCCCAATCCGCTCGAGTCCCTAAAGGCGCTCGGCGACCAGCTGCGGGCGCAGATCGGCGAGGAGCTCGATCTCGAGGCGCTCCGCCGGCAGGAGCCGGCGCGGCCGCTCGAAGAGCTCCTCGAGGAGCTCGACGCGCTGCCCGGTCTCGTGTCGGTGAAGGAGCAGGTGCGTGCGCTCGTCGCATTCCTGCGCGTGCAGGCGAAGCGTAAGGAAGCAGGGCTGCCGGAAGTCGCGACGACACAGCACCTCGTCTTCCTCGGCAATCCCGGCACGGGCAAGACGACCGTCGCGCGGCTGCTCGCGCAGATGTACCGCTCGATGGGCCTGCTACGGAAGGGGCACCTGGTCGAGGTCGACCGCGCAGGTCTCGTGGGCCAGTACGTCGGGCTGACGGCGATCAAGACCGACCGTGTGATTCGCAAGGCGCTCGACGGCGTGCTGTTCGTCGACGAGGCGTACGCGCTCGCGCGCGACGGCGACCGGCTCGACTTCGGAGACGAAGCGATCGAGACGCTGCTCAAGCGGATGGAGGACAACCGGCACCGCCTCGTCGTGATCGTCGCGGGCTACCCGCGTCTGATGCGGCGGTTCCTCGAGTCGAACCCGGGGCTGCGCTCCCGCTTCTCGCGCGAGATCGAGTTCCCCGACTACTCCACCGACGAGCTCGTCGAGATCTTCGCGCGCTTCGCAGCCGACGCCGAGTACACGCTCGGCGACGGCGCAGACGACGCGCTCCGCGCGATCTTCGGCGGCGCCGAGCGCCACGAGGGATTCGGCAACGCGCGCTTCGCGCGCACGCTGTTCGAGCAGGCGCTGAACGCGCAGGCGTTACGCCTCGGCCTTGGCGACGTCGAGACGCTCTCGCCGGAAGAGCTGCAATGCCTGACGCCGGGGGATCTCGTCGCAGGCGCGCGTGCGCTCGGCGAGGAGCCGCTCCCGCCGCCGCGCGGCGGCGGCTGGTTCAGCCGGCGACGCTGACGAGTGCCGCGACGACGCGAGGATCGAACTGCGTGCCGGCGCAGCGCTGCAGCTCCGCGATCGCCTCCTGCTTCGTGCGCGCCTTGCGGTACGAGCGATCGGTGGTCATCGCGCTGAACGCGTCACATGCGCAGACGATGCGCGCGACGAGCGGGATTTCCGCGCCCTCGAGCTTGTCGGGATAGCCGTTGCCGTCGTGGTGCTCGTGACATGAGCGCACGAGGCTGCCGACGTGGCCCAGCAGGCCGCCGACCTTGCTCAGCATCTCTTCGCCCGCGATCGTGTGCGTCTCCATCAACGCGCGCTCGTCGGCGTCAAGCGGGCCCGGCTTGTTGATGATCGACGAGGGGATCCTGATCTTCCCGACGTCGTGCAGCAGCGCGACGAACTCGGCGTCCCGCCGGTCGGACTCGTCGAGGCTGAGCACATCCGCAACGCCGAGCACGAGGTCGACGACATGACGGCTGTGGCTGCCTGTGTACGCGTCGTCCGCCTCGACGACGTCACCGAGCAGGAATGCGGTGCCCCGGTACGCGTCCGAGAGCTCGAGCGCGTTGTCGATGCGCTGCTTCCGTTCGCGCGAGAACGTCCGCAGGATCGCGACCAGTGGCAGGACGAGCACCACGAGCGCGGCGTGGCGTCGGGTCGCGAACGCGAGCACGAGACCCACCGGGGCCAGTGCCGCGTCGACGAGGTAGACGAGCCGCATCAGCCGGGTCACCCTGAGCAGGTCGACCCGGTTGGCGGTGGCGTTCAGGAGCGCGTTCGCGTAGTCGAGCCCGAACTGCGCGAGCAGCGCGGCGAGATAGACCGGCCAGGCCGACCAGCGGAGGGGCAATCCGTGGCCGAAGGCGATCACGAGCGCCGGCCCGAACGCATGCCCGGCCGACGCGAACAAGGGCAGGGTGCGGTGCGGGTGGCGGAGCGGCCACGGCCGGTCGGCAACCGTCTGCAGGAGCAGTCCTGCCGCGACGACTGCCGGCACGGTGCCGATCGGGAGAGCAAAGAGCATCGGAACGAGCACCAGCTGGGTCGGGATTGCCGACCCGATGCCGATCTCGAACGTCACCCGGCACGCGAGTGCATACAAAACGGCGAAGAGCATCGCGAGGAACGGAGAGAACGCCGGCCCGCCGTCGACCAGTGCCGCCGAGGCGACGATCCCGGCGAGCGACACGACACCGCCAAGTGCGAAGACCGTGCGCGCACGTGCCTCGAGCCGCCCGCGCGCAAGGCGCGCACGCGTGTCGCGGACGAGTTCGTCCGACAGTTCGGCCGCAGCAGAGGTCACGGGAGGATCATCGGCCCTGCAAAAGAGGCGAGATTCCCTCGAACGGGGGATCGTCGGTCACCCGAACACGGTTCCCCCTCACGGGGGATGGAGCGCCTCGCGGTTCGACCCAAAGTGAGCACCCAACCTGCGGATAGATAGAGGGAGAGAGATCACGTGCACGTCCTGCGGCAGTACCCGAAGACCTTGGCGGTCGGCGTCCTCGTCCTGCTCGCGGCGGTCGCTGCGATGGCGACGCCGTCACCGGCGAACGCCCTGCTCGGGCTCGGTAACCCGTGCGGCTCCGAGTTGTCGCAGCCGTTTGCCCAGTTCGGCGACAACGGCAGCTACACGCTCGTGCCCGGCGGGTCGTTCGAGGGTGGCACCGCGGCGTGGTCGCTCGAGGGCGGCGCGGCGATCGTCGACGGCAACGAGCCCTTCACCAACAGCGGGTCGAACTCGCTCTATCTGCCGGCGGGCAGCTCGGCGACGAGCCCGTTCATGTGCGTCGGCACGCTCAGCCCGACGTTCCGCCTGTTCGGCTTCTCGTCCAGCGCGGACACCGCGTTGTCGGTTCAGATCCTCGCGCGGAACATCTTCGGCGTTCTCACCGTGATCGGCGCGGGAATCGTCTACCCCGGCCAGACCAGCTGGGCGCCGACGAAGGCGGGATTGTTCCTGCAGAGCCTCGGCGCGCTCGTCACGAACAAGACAAGCGTCGCGTTCCGCATCGCCCCGGTGAACGGCAGCTGGACGATCGACGACACCTGGGTCGATCCGCTGCTCTCGCAAGGCTAAAGGGCTCTTCCGAGATACGCTCCGCCGCGTGGAGCCGCTCAACGTTTGGGACTACGAGCGGCTCGCGGCGGAGCGTCTCGAGCCCGGCGCACACGGCTACTACGCCGGGGGTGCGGGCGACGAGGTGACGCTGCGCGACAACGTCGAGGCGTTCCGGCGCTGGCAGCTGCGGCCGCGAATGCTCGTCGACGTCGAGACGTGCACCACTGCGACAACCGTCCTCGGTCACGAGATCGCGATGCCGCTCCTCGTCGCGCCCGTCGCGTTCCAGCGCGTCGCGCATCCGGACGGCGAGGTGGGGATGGCGCGCGCTGCGAAGGCCGCGGGGACGATCATGTGCCTCTCGACGCTCGCAACGTCGACGCCTGCGGAGGTTGCCGCGGTCGGCGGGCAGCGCTGGTTCCAGCTCTACGTTCTCTGCGACGAAGGCGCGACGCGCGAGCTGATCGCGCAGGCGCGCGACGAGGGGTTCACGGCGCTCGTGCTGACGATCGACGCCCCGGTGCGCGGCAATCGCGAGCGCGACGCACGCACCGCGTTCGCCATTCCCGACGACATTCGCATCGCTGCGTTCGGCAAGGGCGGCTTGACACCGCGGCAGGTCTTCGAGGCGATCTCGGCGTCGCTCACGTGGCACGACCTCGAACGGATCTGCGGCGAGTCGGGCCTGCCGCTGCTCGTGAAGGGGGTGCTGACCGCGGAGGACGCACGACTCGCGTGCGAGCACGGCGCTGCGGGCATCGTCGTGTCGAACCACGGCGGGCGACAGCTCGACGGCGTGTCGGCGACGATCGACGCGCTCGAGGAGGTCGTGCAGGCGGTCGAAGGGCGACTCGAAGTGCTGGTCGACGGCGGCGTCCGCCGCGGCACGGACGTCGTGAAGGCGCTCGCCCTCGGTGCGCGTGCCGTGCTCGCCGGCCGCGCGCCGCTGTGGGGGCTCGCAGTCGACGGCGAAGGGGGCGCAGCGCGCGTTCTCGAGCTCCTGCGCGCGGAGATCCTCGATGCATTGCGGCTTGTCGGCTGCACGTCGCCCGCCGACGTGACGCGCGACCGCGTGCAAGCGGGACGCGCGTCTACCCTGGAGGCGTGAAGGGGGTCCTGCTCGTGCTGGTCGCGGCGCTTGCCGCGCTCGTCGTTGCGCCGCGCGCGGTGCACGCGGACGGCCTTGCGGATTGCGGCTTGCCCACGAAAGGCCCGATGTGGGTCGACTACGCGGGGCACGACGCGCCGATCACGCCGAAGCCCGGATTGGTGCTGGCCGTCTCGTCCGGGACTGCCGTCCCCGCCGCCATGCGTGCGGCCGGCGCCGCGACGATCTTCTTCGATCTGCATCTGAACGACCGCGTCGGCACGACGACCGCGCCTGCGGATCCCGCGACGATCGCCGCGAAGGCGCAGAAGGAGTTCGCGTTCGCGCAGCAGGTCACCAGCTGCGCGACGCCGTTGATCGCCGAGAACGAGCTCTTCGGCGCGCAGACGGTCACGCCGTGGAGCGCGACGAACGCGCAGTACCGCGCGAACGTCCTGTTGCTCCTACAGGAGCTGCAGAAGCTCGGCGCGACGGTCGCGCTGACGATCGCGAACCCCCCGTACACCGGCGGCGACGCGGCCGACTGGTGGCGCGCGGCTGCGAAGGCCGCGATCCTCGTCCGACAGGTGTACTTCACCTCGCCGGGGCCGAAGGGCCTGTACGCGCTGGGCGCGCCGCTCGCGAGCCGCGCGATGCGGCAGGGCATGCGCGGACTGATCTCGCGCTTCTCCGAGATCGGCATACCCGCTAGCCGGGTCGCGCTCGAGCTGCAGTTCCAGTCGGCTCCCGGAACCGGGGGGCGCCAGGGGCTCCAGCCGCGCTCGGCGTGGCTCGAGATCGTGAAGCTGCAGGCGCTCGCGGCGAAGCAGGTCGCGGCCGAGACGAAGATCCAGGGCGTCTGGTCGTGGGGCTGGCCGAGCTTCTCGACGGAGGGCAACGATCCGGACAAGGGCGCCGCCGCATGCGTGTACCTCTGGGCACGCGACACCAAGCTGTGCGATGCGCCCGCGCTCGTGCACTTCAACACCTCGCTCACCGAGGGCCAGCTAACTCTCCCTTCGGCCGTGCGCTGCACCCTCGCCGACAACCGCCGCATCCTGAAGAACGACGTTGGGCGCGTCGCGACGTTGACCGGCGATCGCGATTCGGCAGCCACGGCGCTCCTGCAGCGCGAGGTGCTGCGTTCGCAGAGCCCGATCGACCCGCTGACCGTCTTCTCCGCGGAGCGCGCGATCGTGCGCGACCGCTTCGCCGGGAGCAGGGCGCGCTACCTGAGTGCGCTCGCGGCTGCGCACGTGACGCTGCAGGACGCGCGCGCGATCATCGAGGATCGCCTCGCGCGCGACCAGGTGCAGCAGCGCTTCCGCCCGCCGCACCCGACGAGCCTGCAGATCGCCGAGTTCCTCGACACGTACGCGGCCATCCGCGTGCGCCTCGTGCGCGTCGATCCCGCGGCGTCCTGGCTCGGCGATGCGGTGCGCGGCTTCGCCGTCGAGACGATCGCGCCGGCAGAGGTCTTCACGGCGCGCCAGAGCAAGCGCTCGACGATCGACACGATCGACGGCCGTTACGTCGTGAAGCCGCTCGGGCCGCCGCAGCCGCTGCTCGCGCTCTCGCCGCACGACGCACACAACGTCGCGACGGGAGTGCTAGGCCGCTTCGCGAAGCTCGCGGTCTACGACCGTTGGCTGCGCGCGCAGCAGATCGCGTTGCTCGCGAACGCCGTGTGCGCTCGTGACCTCGTTCCCGAGGGCGGCGACGTCGACCTCTCCGACTTCGTGCCGTTCCTCGGCCCGTGACGTGTTCCGGTCGCTGAGGAACGCGATCTCCGCGTCGGGTTGGGCATACCACTGATCGAGGCGCTCGCCCGCAGGATGGGGACGAGCGTGAAGGAGATCGACTCCACGTACGGGCACGTCACCCGGGACGCTGAGGATCAGCGCGACCTCCTAGACGCCTACGACGCTGCGCTCGATGCCTCCGACGATCCTCGGAAGGAGGTGATCTGATGATCAGGGACGTCCTCGCAGACGCGATCGCTGAGATCGACCGATACCTCGAGGAGTTCCCGGAGGTCTACGACGGCGCGGCTCGCATGGAGATCGAATGGGTTCGCGGCAAGATGGACGCCGCCCGCCGTTCGCTCGATGCGCCTCCGACCGCTGCCTCATGGAGCGAAGTCTGATCGTCCGGCCGTCTATCGGCCGTTGCTGGAATCGGAAAGAGGCCGCGCAAGCGGCCTCTTTCGCTTTCCTGCTGAGGTTGCGGGAGCGGGAGCGACGGGACTCGAACCCGCGACCTCCGGCGTGACAGGCCGGCGTTCTAACCAACTGAACTACGCCCCCGGTTCGGGGCGGAGTGTAGCGACCGCCCGCCCGGCTAGTTTGGCGCGGTGACCCGCGTCGACTGGATCGCGCTGGCGATCGTCGCTCTGTCGGCGCTGTCCGGCCTCAAGCGCGGGTTGATCGCGACGGCGCTCTCGCTGGGCGGCCTCGCCCTCGGCGTAGTTGTCGGCGCGCGGCTTGCCCCGCACTTCCTGCACAACGGCTCGAGCTCGCCGTACACGCCGCTCGTCGCGCTGGGCGGCGCCGCGATCGGCGCGATCGTCCTCCAGACCGTGGCGTCGATGCTCGGCTCGATGGCGCGCGGCGGTCTGTCCGTCCTGCCGCCGTTGCGCGCGCTCGACTCGCTCGGCGGCCTCGCGGCCGGAGCTGCGCTCGGGCTCGCGATCGTCTGGGTCGCGGGAGCGGTCGCCCTGCAGGTGCCCGGCCAGGGCGAGATCCGTTCCGAAGTGCAGCAGTCGGTCGTCTTGCAGCGGCTCAACGAGCTCGCACCGCCGCGCACGATCCTCCGCGCGTTCGCGCGCGTCGACCCGTTCCCGGCGATCGCGGGGCCGGCGCCGCCGTCGGTGCCGCCCGACCCGCGCGTGCTCAGCTCGGCTTCGGTCCGCCAGGCGCGTCCGAGCGTCGTGAAGATCACCGGCGTCGCGTGCGGGCTCGGTGTGGAGGGCTCGGGCTGGGTCGCCCGCCCGCACGTCGTCGTCACCGCAGCGCACGTCGTCGCCGGCGCGAAGGGCATCAGGGCGAACGGCCACGAGGCGACGCCGCTCGTCGTCGACCGCGCGCAAGACGTCGCCGTCCTGCGCGTGCCCCGTCTCAATGCCGCGCCGCTCGCGATCGCCGATCCGCATCCGGGCTCGGCGGTCGCGATCCTCGGCTACCCGGAGAACGGCCCGTTCGACGCGCGCCCCGGGCGTGTCGGCTCGACGGCGGACGTGCTCGTGAACGGCCGCCTCCGCCAGGTGACCGTGATCAGAGGAACCGTGCGGCACGGCAACTCGGGCGGCCCCGCGGTGAACGAGCGCGGTGAGGTCGAGG
>CAZDEX010000005.1:0-22311 GCA_964504405.1 uncultured Gaiellales bacterium
GGGTGCCCGAAGAACCAGAAGATGTGCTGGTAGAGGATCGGCGCTCCCCCGTGGGTCGGGTCGAAGAAGTGCGTGCCCGCCTGGCGGTCGAGCAGCACGAGCGTCAGCCCGGCGGAGAGCGTGGGCAGCGCGATGATCAGCAGCCACGCGTACGTGACGATCGCCCAGCAGAAGAGCGGGATGCGCATCCACGACATGCCGGGCGCGCGCATGTTGTGGATCGTCACGACGAAGTTGATCGCGCCGACGAGCGACGAGATCGTGAGGATGTGCAGCCCGAGGATCCAGAGGTCGGGGCCGCTCCCCGGCATGTGGAGCGTCGAGAGCGGCGTGTACATCGTCCAGCCGCCGCGCGCCGAGCCGTTCACGGAGAAGAAGCTCAGCATCAGCACGACGCCGCCGAGGAAGTAGAACCAGTACGACAGCGCGTTCAGGCGCGGGAACGCCATGTCGCGCGCGCCGATCATCAGCGGTACCAGGAAGTTGCCGAAGCCGGCGAGGATCGGAACGATGACGAGGAAGATCATCGTCGTGCCGTGCATCGTGACGACCTGGTTGTAGGAGTTCTTCGTCAGGAAGTGCTCGCCGGGCTGCGCCAGCTGCGAGCGGATGAGCAGCGCCATCACACCGCCGATCGCGAAGAAGACGAGCGCCGTCCAGATGTACATCAAGCCGATGCGCTTGTGGTCGACCGTCGTCAGCCACGAGGTGACGCGCCCACGGCGCCAGTCAGCGCGGTACGGCCGGACGGCCTCGACGTTCACGGCCATCAGCCGGCCCCTCCCTGTCCGAACTGCTTGGTGTACGCGATCAGCGCGTCGATCTGCTGCTCGTCCCAGTCGCGTCCCACCGACGGCATCTGTCCCCGGCCGTTGCGGAGCAGCGCCTCGATCCCCTTCCGGTCCTTGAGGAGCGGGTTGCCCTGCAGATCGGGCCCGATGTATTTCGATCCGAGCCGGTGGCATTTCATGCAGACGCCCTCCCACTCTTCCTTGCCGAGCGCGACGCCGCCGCCCGCGCGCTGCGCGATGAAGGTGTCGTACTGGTCACGCGGCACGACATCGACCGTGGCTTTCATCGCAGCGTGCTGGATCCCGCAGAGCTCGTAGCAGCGCGCCACGTATGAGCCGGCGGGCGCCTTGAACCACGTCTTGTTCACCTTTCCGGGAATCGCGTCGTACTTCCCGCCGAAGTCGGGCACCCACCACGAATGGATCGCGTCCCACTTCGGCGCCGTGATCTGCTCGTTCACGACCTCGTCGGCCGGCGCGACCATGCGGTCGATCGAGACAGCGCCGTTGGGGTAGCGGAAGAGCCAGTAGTACTGATGGCCGACGACCTGGACGGTCGTCTGGTCGGCTGCGGCGGCCTTCGGCGGGTTCGAGATGCCGGGAAGCTCGTAGAAGATGACCGCCCCGATCAGAGCGAGCACGAAGACGGGGATGACGGTCCAGATCACCTCGAGCTTCGAGGAGCCGTGGATCTGCGGGCCTTCGGCCGTCGGAGGGCGCTTCCCGCGGCGGTACTTGATCACGAACGCCACGAGCGCGCCCTCGACCGCGAAGAGGATGATCCCGGTGAAGATCGCGACGACGACGAACGCCGTGTGCACGCGGTGCGCGTTCGGCGAATGCGCCTCGCCGGGGAGGAAGCCGCCGTTGCCGGCGTAGGCGACGATCGCGGTCGAAAGAGCGACCACGGTCGTGACGAGAGTGGCAAAGGCGAAGCGGCGCACGCCGAGTGGCATCGTATAGAGCGTGGAATCGGGAAGTCAGGTGGAGCTGCCGTCCCATGTCGGCGCGGAATTCGAGGTCTACGTGAACGGCGTTCCGCAGCAGCGCGGCGTCGACTACGTGGAGCGCGGGCGGACGCTCGTCTTCCACCGCGCGCTGGAGAAGGAAGGGAAGCTCGGCTTCTGGCGCTGGCTCAGCCTCCTGCTCGGCGTCGCCGGAACCTATCGCAAGAACGACACCGTCGACGTCGTCTACGCGGTGAACGGCCAGCGCCGGGTCGTGACGCTTCAGGCCGCGCGGCCGAGCAGCTCCGCGTAGAGCTCCACCGACTCCCGGACGGGCACGCGGAGGTTCGCTTCGCTGAGCGAGACCTCCTGGACCGCGACGGCCGGATCGGCGCCGCGGCGCCCGAAGCCGCCGAGCCACGTCTTCGACTCCTCGGCGAGCTGGACAGCTGCGTCGGCGAGGCGTTCGGCGTCGCGCCGCACGTGCAGGTGGAACATCGCCGCCTGCGGAGGTGTCGGCACGACGAACACGTCGTCCAGCTCGGCGAGCGCCGTCCCGAGCGCGTGCGCATGCTCGACGAGCGACGGCATCAGCGGGAGCACCTCGTCGAGGCCGTGCTCGGCGGCGAGCAGGTACGGGAACGCGGTGAAGAGCCGCCCGCCGTGACGCACCTGCCACACGCGCGCCTCGTCGATCACGTCGGCCGGTCCCGCGAGCATGCAGCCGGCCGGGGCGCGCAGGTCCTTGTAGAAGGAGACGTAGACGGTGTCGAAGAGCGCTGCGATCTCGTCGAGGGGACGGTCGTAGAACGGGCTGCATTGCCAGAGCCGCGCGCCGTCGAGGTGAAGCGCCGCGCCCGCGGCGCGGCCCGCGTCGGCGGTCGCGACCAGGTCGTCCCACGGCGGCAGCCGCCCGCCGAGGTCGCGCTGGGGCAGCTCGATCAGCAGGGCCGCGACCGGCTCCTTCAACGCCGCCACGTCGGCGGCCGTCACCAGCCGGTCGTGCTCGCCGAGCAGCGAGGCGCGCAGACCGTGCAGCCACTCGTAGCCGCGCTCCTCGTGCACGTCGAGGTGGCAGTACGGATGGAAGGCGACGAGCTCTCGACCGGTCCTGCGCGCGTGCACCCGCAGGGCGATCTGCTGGGCCATCGTGCCGCTCGGCATCCAGACCGCGGCCTCCTTCCCGAGCAGGCCCGCGACACGCGACTCGAGCCGCGCTGCGAGCTCACCTGCGCCGTAGCGGTCGGCCGCCTGCAGGTCGGGCGCGCGCTCGGCGAGCCCGAGCAGCGTCGTCCGCGGGTCGCGCTCCTGCGGGTCGAAGCCGACGACGAACCGCTCGCAGCTCGCCCAGGCTGCGCGTGTGCGCTCCTCGTCCATGGCACGAGTATGAAGCCACGGCTGGTACGTTCACCCGGCCTTGGCGAGCCTCGACGTAGCGCGCAGGCCGGCGGTCGGCCTGAGGCAGGTAGTGGAATCGCGCTGGGCGGTGCCCATAGCGCTCGCCGCGTTGACCGCGATCTCGCTCTTCCTCCGCACACGCGAGCTCAACGCAGGCTTCTGGATCGACGAGGGCATCTCCGTCGGGATCGCGCACCACCACTGGTCGGCCATCCCGAGCCTCTTGCGCCAGGACGGCTCGCCGCCCGCGTACTACATGCTCCTCGGCCTCTGGATCAGGCTGTTCGGTGACAGCGAGCGCGCGACGCACACGTTGTCGCTCCTCTTCGGGCTCGCCTGCATCCCGCTCGCGTACGCGGCCGGGCGCGCGGTGTTCCGCGACCGAACGACGGCGCTCGTCTGCGCGCTCCTCGCGGCGCTCGAACCGTTCCTCACGTACTACGCGCAGGAGACGCGCATGTACGAGCTCGAGGCGTTCCTCTCGCTCGTCGCCGCCTACGCGTACGTGGAGGGCGTGCTCCGCGGCCGGCGCGTCTGGATTGCCGTGCTCATCCCGACGCTCGCCCTGATGGTGTACGCGCACAACTGGGGGCTCTTTCTCTGCCTCGGCGTCGGCATCGCAACTCTGGCGTTTGCGCGCGACCGCTTTCGGACGCTGCTCGTCGTCGCGACGTGCGTTGCGCTGCTCTACCTCCCCTGGATCCCGACGCTCCTCTCGCAGGCGAAGCACACGGGCGCCCCGTGGTCGACTGCCCCGAGCCTTCACGAGCTCTTCTTCGCGCCGAGCGCCGTCCTCGGCGGCGACGCGCCATACGTTGCGCTCCTACTGGCCGCGATCACGGGCTTCGGCGTGGTCGTGCAGCGGCGCTCGGACGAAGAGCGCACGATCGTGCTCACGCTCGCGACGATGGTCGGCGTGACGATCGTCGCCGCATTCATCTCGTCGCAGATCTCCCCTGCGTGGACGACACGGTACTTCTCGATCATCCTCGGACCGCTGCTCTTGCTCGGCGCGCGCGGCGTGGTGCGGGCGCAGCGAGTGGGCCTCGTCGCGCTCGTCGCAGTCGTCTTCCTCTGGGCGACCTTCACGGTGCACGACGACAAGGAGAACGCACGGCAGATCACGGCCGGCGTCCAGTCGTATCTCTATCCCGGTGAGCTGATCGTCTCGACGCACCCCGAGCAGACTCCGGTGCTGCGCTACTACCTCGGCCCGCACCAGCGGTGGGCGACGACGCTCGGCCCGCAAAAGGACCCGCGCGTCTTCGACTGGCGCGACGCGGTCACGCGCCTGCGCGACACGCCCGCCCAGCCGACCCTCGCCGGGCTGCTCGCCACCGTTCCGCGCGGACGTGAGTTCATCGTGATCGCACCCGTCTTCCGCGACTATCGGGCGTGGCGCGCGAAGTGGACGAAGCTCGTCTGGCAGAAATCGACCGCGTGGACGTGGCTCCTGCAGCGCGACCCGCGGGTAAAGCTCGTGGCGCACGTCGCGACCGACGAGATCGCGGTGAAGAAGAACTACTTCAAGCCCCTGCAGGCGTTCGTCTACCGCAGGGTCGGCTAGCACGGTCGGCTAGATTGATCCGGCCTCCGGGCCCTGTATGGCACCCGACTCCTCTCAGACCACACTCGTCCTCGGCGGCGGCCCGGCCGGCCTGACCGCGGGCTACCTGCTCAGCAAGGCCGATCGCGACGTGATCGTCTTCGAGGCGGAGGGCCAGGTCGGCGGCATCGCCAAGACGGTCGAGCGCGAGGGCTACCGGTTCGATCTCGGCGGCCACCGCTTCTTCACGAAGGCGCGCGAGGTCGACGACCTGTGGCACGAGATCCTCGGCGACGAGTTCCTGCGCCGGCCGCGCATGTCGCGCATCTACTGGAACAACCGCTATCTCGACTACCCGCTGCGCGGCCCCGACGTGATCAAGAAGCTCGGGCCCGTCGAGCTGACCCGGTGCCTCGTGTCGTACCTCGTTGCGGCGCTCAGGCCGAAGGGCAACGAGGACTCGCTCGAGCAGTGGGTGACGAACCGGTTCGGCAAGCGGCTCTTCGAGCTGTTCTTCAAGAGCTACAACGAGAAGGTGTGGGGCGTCCCCGCGTCGGAGATCCGCGCAGAGTGGGCGGCGCAGCGGATCAAGGGCCTGTCGTTCTTCTCCGCCGCGCGAGCAGCGTTCTTCGGGAACCGCGGCAACAAGATCAAGAGCCTCATCTCGGAGTTCAACTACCCGCGCTTCGGCCCGGGCCAGATGTGGGACGCGATGACGGCTGCGATCGAGACCGAGGGCGGCACGGTGAAGCTGAACGCGCCGGTCGAGCGTCTCGAGCTCGCGGGCGGCCGCGTCGTCGAGGTCGAAGCGGGCGGCGAGCTCTACACACTTCCCGACGGAGTCATCTCCTCGCTGCCGTTGCGCGAGGTCGTGATGATGGTGCACCCAAGGCCGCCGCAGAAGGTGATCGACGCGGCGCAGGGCCTCCGCTATCGCGACTTCCTCACCGTCGCACTCGTCGTCGACGGCGAAGACCTCTTTCCCGACAACTGGATCTACATCCACGAGCCGGGCGTGCGCGTCGGGCGGATCCAGAACTTCCGCTCGTGGTCGCCGTGGATGGTCCCCGACCCGACCAAGGCCTGCGTCGGCATGGAGTACTTCTGCTTCGCGGGCGACGACCTCTGGAACATGGAGGACGACAAGCTCGTCGAGCTTGCGGCGGTCGAACTCGAGAAGCTTCGGCTCGCACCGCGTGCGAAGGTCGAGCGCGGGTACGCGATTCGCGTTCCGAAGGCGTATCCGATCTACGACGCCGACTACGCGGCGCGCGTCGAGGTGATTCGGGCGTGGCTCGACAGCATCGAGAACCTGCAGCAGGTAGGACGCAACGGCCTCCACCGCTACAACAACTCCGACCACTCGATGCTGACGGCGATGCGCGCGGTCGACAACCTGATCGAAGGGGCGGATCACGACATCTGGGCCGTCAACGCCGAGAGCGTCTACCACGAGACCGACGTCGCAGACGAGCATCCGTACCGGAACGCTCCCGACACGCCTGAGCTCGCATCCACGCGCCCTGAATAGGCGCGCGCTGCTCCCCGCGGCCGCCATCGTCGCGGCGGCAGGGTTGCTCGTGTGGCTGACGTTGCCGCTCGTCTGGTGGACGCCGCTCAACGTCGACGAGGAGCTGACGCTCCACCTCGGCGGCTACTCGTTCGTGCACATCTTCGAGGTGGTGTCGACCAAGCGCGGCGGCGGGCCGGTGCACTTCTGGCTGGAGCACGTGCTGCTCGGATGGTGGCCGGGGCTCGGCGCGCTGCGCATCCCGTCACTCGTGTTCCTGATCGCCGCGCTGCCGGCCGTCGCGCTGATCGTGCGGCGCCTGCTCGGCGACGAGGCCTCGGCGGGGGCGGTGCTGATAACCGCTGCGTCGCCCATCCCCGTCCTGTACGCGACCTTCGGCCGGCCGCACACGTTGCTCTTCGCGTGGTTGATGTGGTCGACGCTGCTCCTGCTGAAGGCGGCCGACGAGGGAGCGCGCAAGCTGTGGACGATCGCGGGCGCCCTGCTCGGGCTCGCGGTGTTCGTACACCCGACCGCGCCCATGTACGCACTGACCGCCTTCGCGGCGGCGCTGGTGTACGCGCCGCGACCGCCCCGGCGGGTGCTGCACGAGGCGTGGCCGGGCGCCGTCGCGTTGCTCCTGACCTTCGTCCCCTACTACGTGCGCACGCTGCACGTGCTCGGCGACCGCTACGGCGTGGCCGCGGGCGCCACTCGCGGGCGCACGTACACCGGTCGGCCGGTCTGGGAGGACGCACGCCACTTCGTCGCCCCGAGCGGCGAGAACCTGAACTGGTTCACGATCCTCGCGCTCATCGGCATCGCCGCGCTGCTCGTTCGCGCCCGCTGGCGCGTCGTCGTGTTCTGCGTGCTCACGATCGTCACGCCGGTGCTCTTCTTCTCGGTCGTCCCGGCGAGCGGCGACTCGGCGCTGTTCTTCGACCGCTACATGATCCCCACCGTCCCCGCGTTTGCCGCGCTGGTGCTCGCCGGCTGCCTCGCGCTTGCCTCGTGGGCAGGCCGGTACCGTCTGCTGATCCTCGCCCCGCTCGTGGCGTGGCTGCTCGTGATCGAGCTCCAGCACGACCTCCAGCACCGCCGCGTGACGAAGGAGATCCGCGTCGACGCTGCCGTTGGCGCCGTCGCGCGACAGCCCAAGGGCGCGGTGCTCTTCGGCTCGACCGGCACGAGCGGTGCGCTCTTCTCCTCCTTCGACTACGGCCATCCTGCGAACGTGCTCGACCACCTCGTGGCGCTGCGCGTCCATTCGGTTCAGCTCGTCGACGACGACGCGTGCGAGCGCGCGGCTCCGTTCCTCGACGGGCCACAGCGGCCGCGCTACGGCATCTGGCTGTTCTATGCGGAGTCGCCGGACGAGGTCGCCGCCGCGACCCGTGCGTTCCGGCGCGAGCCCGTGGGCGGCCATTACTTCGTCGTGCGCAAAGGCCCTGCGCCGCCTCGCGCGCTCGTTCGGATGGGCGTCGCGTTGCGCGCGGTGTGGAAGCACGCGGTCCCCGCGAACGACCGGGTGGAGGAGCTGCTCATCGCCGACCGGCAGCTCCTCGCGGGGACGTGCGTCCCCTACGGCGAGCTGGGAGACCCGGACATCTCGCCGCACTGGCCCCCCGCGAGGACGACGCACCAGTAGGAAATCGGTATGAAAGGCTCGCTCGTCCTGTCCGCAACCCGTTTCGGGGATCCCTCGGGTGCACGGCGGTGGCGACACTTCACCCCGTGCACGAGACCATTCTCGTAGTCGACGACCAGGACGTCGTGCGCGACGTGATCAGGCTCACGCTCGAGAGCGCGGGCTACACGGTGCTCGCGGCCTCATCGCCGAGCGCGGCAATCGACTTGGCACGGGACGCCGAGTCGATCGACCTGCTCGTCACCGACATCGTGATGCCGGAGATGGACGCCTTCGAGCTGGCGCAGCGCCTGAACACGGAGATCCCGGGCATCCGGATCCTCTACACCTCGGGCTACACCGACGCCGCGGCGGAAGGCCCGTTCATTCAAAAGCCCTTCACTCCGCAGCAGCTGGTCGACAAGGTCAGCACGGTCCTCGCGTCGTAGCTACTCTCGGCTCGTGGTCGAGCCGCGCACCTGGGCGTTCGTCACCTCGCACGGACTGATGCTCGTCGAGGTCGCCCGCACGCCGGACGCGACGGTGCGTGAGCTCGCGGAACGCGCCGGCCTGACGGAGCGACAGGCGCACCGCGTCCTCGGCGACCTCGTCGAAGGCGGGTACGTAGAGCGCGAGCGCGTCGGGCGTCGAAATCACTACGGCATCAACGAGGGCGCACCGATGAGGCACCCGTCGCTGTCGATGCATCGCATCGGCGAGCTTCTGGGAGCGCTCGCCGAACGATGACGCGCGTGCTCATCCTGACTGCGAGCGTCGGGGAAGGGCACGACCTACCGGCGCGGACGCTCGCCGACCAGCTGCGCAAGGAGGCGCCGGGCACCGAGGTCGTGATCGAGGACGGCCTCCGCGCGATGGGCGAGCCGTTCGTGCTCGTGAACGAGCGCGGAGCCGGGGTCGTCTTCTTCCGGTTCGAGTGGATCTGGGACGCCGCGTTTCTCCTGACGGTGGGCTTCGGCCCCACCCGGCGGCTGACCCAGCGGCTCGTGCGCAGGCTCGGCTCGCGCGGGCTCGAGCGGCTCGTGCGCCGCGTGCAGCCGGACGTGATCGTCTCGGTGTACCCGATCACGACCGAGGTGCTCGGCGCACTGCGCCGGAAAGGCAGGCTCGACATCCCGGTCGTCGCCGGCATCACCGACCTCGCCGCGATGCACTACTGGGCCGCGCCGGGAATCGATCTGCACCTGATCACGCATCCCGAGTCCGAGGAGGAGGTGCGCGCGGTCGCCGGGGAGACCTCGGTCCGCGCGGTGCACGGCCTCACGCGCCCGGAGTTCGCCGAGCCGTGCGAGCCGGAAGAGGCTCGCGCCGCGCTCGGGCTGCCGGACGCCGGCAAGGTCGTGCTCGTCTCCGGCGGAGGCTGGGGCGTCGGCGATCTCGAGGGCGCCATCGACACCGCGCTCGCGCTCGACGAGGTCGAGGTGGTCGCGTGCCTGTGTGGGCGCAACGACGACCTGCGCGCCCGGCTCGCACGGCGCTATGAGGGTGAGTCGCGTGTATGGCTCGTGGGGTTCACGGAGCAGATGAGCGAGTGGCTCGCCGCCGCGGATGCGCTCGTGCATTCGACGGGCGGGCTGACCGTGCTCGAGGCGTATGTGCGCGGCTGCCCCGCGATCTCGTACGGATGGGGGCGGGGCCACATCCGGGCGAACAACGAGGCGTTCCGCCGGTACGGCATCGCGGATGTCGTGGGCACGCAGCAGGAGCTGGCCCGTGCGCTGCGGCGCGCTCTCGCTTCGCGGCCCGCGCCGGCGTTGCTGCTCGGCACGCTGCCTTCGGCGGCGTCACTGGTGCTCGCACTGGTATGAGGCTCCTCGCAGCGCACGTCCCCGCGCTCGCGCGCGCGTACGGGATCGAGCGCCGCATCGACCGCAACGTGGTCGCCCTGACGTTCGACGACGGCCCTCACCCGGAGGGGACGCCGGCCACGCTCGAAGTGCTCCGGCACCGCGGGGCGCAGGCGACGTTCTTCCTCGTCGGCGAGCAGGTCGACGCGCACCCCGAGGTCGCACGCGCGATCGTCGAGGCCGGCCACGAGGTCGCGGTGCACGGATACCGGCACACGCTCCTGCTGCGCCGCCGCACGCGTTCGCTCGCCGCCGATCTCGACCGCGCCGTCGCGTCGATCGAAGCCGCGACCGGGGTCACCCCGACGCTCTACCGGCCACCGTACGGCGTGTTCAGCGCGCGCGGGCTCGAGCTGGTGCGCTCGCGCGCCTGGCGCCCGCTGCTCTGGTCGCGGTGGGGCCGGGATTGGGAGCGCCGCGCGACGGCACAGTCGATCGCGCGTCGCGCCTCGAACGGCCTACGACCGGGGGACGTCGTGCTGCTGCACGACTCCGACGCCTACAGCTCGGCGGATTCCTGGCGGAGCACGGTGGCCGCGCTCCCGTCGGTGCTCGACGCCGTCGCGGCGCTCGGCGTCGAGGCCTCGGCCGTCAACCAGTCGACGTAGCGCTGCACGCCGTCGACGAACGACGTCGTCGGCTCCCACCCGAGCTCGCGGGCTGCGCGCTCGCCGGAGATGTTGCCGCCGCGCAGGTCACCGGCTCGGCCGTCGATGTGCACGATCGGCACGTCGCCGACGACGTCGCGCACCGCGCGGGCGATCGCGCGCACGCTCGTGTTCTCGTGGCCGACGAGGTTGTAGATGCGGTTCGCCGCCGCCGGGACGAGGGACGCGGCGACGCCTTCTGCGAGATCTTCGACGTAGACGAACCGGCGCGACTGCGTCCCGTCGCCCGCGATCGTCAGCGGCTGGCCGGCGAGCGCCTTCGCGGTGAACGCGGGCACCACGGCGGTCGGACGCGCGCGCGGGCCGTACGGGATGCCGAAGCGGAGGATCGTCCACTCGACGCCGTACAGCTCGCCGTAGGACACCGTGTACATCTCGCCCGCGATCTTCGTCGCCGTGTAGAAGTGCTTCGGATGGTCGAGCGCCGCGTCCTCGTCGAGCGCTTCGGGGCCGGCCGCGTCGCCGTACACCCAGATCGTGCTCGCGTAGACGAAGCGCGCGATGCCGTGCTCGCGCACGCCCTCGAGGAGCGTCTGCGTGCCCTGCACGTTCACGCGATCGGTGAGCCCGGGGTCCTCCGCGACCTTGTCGACATCGGCGACCGCGGCCAGGTGGACGATCGCGTCGCATCCGTCGAGTGCCCGAGCCACGTCCTTCGCATCGCACAGGTCGCCGATCACGGTGTCGAGGTCGCCGTGGTACGGCGACGGCACGAGATCGAAGTTCCGCACCTCGTGCCCGTGGGCGCGGAGGCGGTCGACGACGTGCGAGCCGATGAAGCCCGACCCGCCGGTCACGAGCACTCTCATTCGTTCTCCTCGGGTCGGTAGTAGAGCGGGACGCACCAGTGGTTCTGCGCCACCCAGTCGGTGTTCGGCAGGTCCACGGCGTGACCGAGCACGCGATGACACGGTTCGTCGTACACCTTGCCGGTCGACTTCTCGATCGGCTCGAACACGATGTACTTGTAGAGCCCCGACGTCATCCCCTCGGGAAGCTGCAGCCGCGAGGGGTAGAGCGCGTCGAGATGCGCGCGCGCGATCTCGTTCTTCCAGGCCACGATCTCGTCGAGACGATCGACTTGGACGACGCCGAGCGCGGCCGTGAACTCGTTCATCCGGAAGTTCATCCCGTGGATCGCGTAGTCGGGCTTGCCGTAGTTGCGGAAGGCGCGCGCGAACTCCACGGCCTCGGCGTGGCGCGTGACGAGCATGCCGCCCTCACCCGTCGAGATCGTCTTCGTCGGGGCGAACGACCACAGGCCGACGTCGCCCCAGGTTCCGGCGCGGCGGCCGTTCCACTCCGCGCCGTGGGCGTGCGCGCAGTCCTCGAGCAGCGCGATGCCCTCGCTGCGGCACAGCTCGGCGATGCGCTCGGCGTCGAACGCGAGGTGGCCTCCGATGTGCACGAGGAACACGGCCTTCGGCTTGTGCTCGCGCACCTTGCGCTCGAGATCGTCGAACGACATGCAGAGGTCCTCGCGGTTGCAGTCGACGAACTCGACGCGGGCGCCGGCTGTGATCGCCGCGAGCGGTGTGGCCATGAATGTGTTCGAGGGGCAGAGCACCGTCTCTCCGCGCACGCCGACCCACTCGAGCGCCGCGAGCGCGGCGCCCGTCCAGCCGTTGAACGCGACCGCGTCGAGGCCGTTCCAGCTCGTCCACGCGGCCTCGAACTCCCTCGTGAGCTCCCCCTCCGACCATTGGTTGGCGTCGAAGATGCGCTCCCAGAGCGCGTGCACGCGCTCACGGTCGCGCTGGTCGAAGCCGATCGCGAACTTCGCGAGGTCGGTCGGTATGCCGGGGGCCAACATGCGTTCAACCCTATAACGAGCGCCCGCGGGCGTTGCGAGCCTTCCTCTGACGGAAACCTGATCGTGCGTTTGGACACCCGCGCGGCGTGGCATCAGGCAGGCGCAGGCAGCAACGCAACGTCGGGAGAACAGATGTCACTCGGACTCATCGCCGCCCTCACGGGGCTCTGCTTCGCGGGCGCGGTCGCCGCGATCACGGTCGGGCTCGGCCGCTAGAGAGGTTCTCTAACTGAGCCCGGCCTCGCGCAGCGGGCGCCGCGCCCAGGCGAAGCTGTGCGTGTACCACCCGTCGAACGGCAGAAGCGTCACGCCGTCGTCGCTCGACTGGATGAACCAGCCGTTGCCGAGGTAGAGCGCCGTGTGGTCGACCTCGCTCGGCTTCGAGTTGCGCCCGCGCGCACCGAAGAACATCACGTCGGCCGGCTGCAGCTTGGCGGCGGGGAGCAGCTGGCGGCGCGGCACCTCGCCGCTCATCTGGTAGGTGGTGCGGCCCCGGAGGACGCTCGCGAGCCGTCCTTCGCCCGCGTACGGCGTCAGCTTGACGACGCGCCACACGAAGCCCGAGCAGTCGAAGCCGCCGCGAGACGACACGTTTCCGAAGGTCTCCGCCGTGGGGCTCGTGCCGCCCCAGATGTAGGGGTAGCCGACGTAGTGCACCGCGGTCGTGAGCAGGCGTCGCTGCCACGTCGTCAGCTCCGGGAGCGTGAACGTGTCGGCGGCCTGCTGCACCGACTCCGTCGCCCAGGAATCGAGATGCAGGAGCTGCGCGAACGACCACGCCGCCTCGGCGCGCGTCGCGGGCTGGAACGGGAGCAGCTCGAGGGCGTCCTCGTTGGCCGGGTGGTTGAGCCGCAGGCCGAGCATTCGCGCGACCGCCTCGGTGCCCGTGTTCGCCGGCGGCTGAAGGCCGGCGCTCTGCAGCGTCTGCTGGATCTTGCGCGCCGCGCCGCTCAGGCCCAGGTACGCGACGAGCGCCGCGTCGAGCTGCTTGATCGACACCGCCTGGGCGGGCGCGGTCGCCTTGAAGAGCGTGTGCACGATGGCGGGCGTCGTGTCGTCCGGGACGACCGCAGGCAGCCACGACTTCGCGAGCGCGACGGGGGCGGGCGCCGACGGCGGCGTGACCACCGCGCCGGGTGCGTTCGCGACCGTGAACGGGAGCACGACGATCGCGTAGCCGCCGCCCGCGAAGGCGACGTTGACCGCGAGCTGGTGCGGGCCGTCGGCGAGCGTCGTCGTATCGAGGCCGAACTGGTACGGCGCCTGATGCTCGGTGTGCACGCCGGTGCCGTCGATTGCGAAGTCCACGTGGTCGACGTCGCGTGCGGTCGCCTGGATCTCGATCGGTACGGTCCCCGCGACGACGGCGTTCGCCGGCATCGAGGAGCGCACCGAGAGAGGCACGGGCTTTGCGACGGGCGCGGTCGCCTGGCTCTGGAGCGCGTTCGCCGCGGCGACTGCGGTCGCGAGCGCACGCTGCGTGAGGGGCGCCTCCGGCGCGAAGGTCGCCGGCGAGCTGCCGAGGACGCCGGCCTGCGTGACGACGCGGATCTGCGGGGCGGCCCAGCTGCCGTTGCCTGCGTCTGCGGCGACCGCGAGCGAGCCGGCGGCGGCGAGGGCGAGCAGGATCGCTCGGTTGCGGAACGTCGTGCGGCGGCGAAGCACCGAGCGACGGTAGCCCCGCTCCCGCTCGCGCCGCGTCCCCCTTTCGAGCGAGCCTCCAAAGGCAGACCGCGAGGCGCGCCCCACCGTTCGCGCGCCCCGCGGCGTCCAGCCGGCCCTCGTGGGGACCGGGACTTTCGTGGCCGTTACGGCCAGTAGGTCAGGTCGCCCTGGAAAAGGGCGGCGGCGAGCGTCGCGAAAGTGACCGCGAGCGGAAGGAACCTGCGCATTTGGGCTGTCTCCTTAGGGCCGAGTTGGGTTGACAGCCCCCGGGGGCGCTACGCGCATTCTTTCAGGAGCGCGTGCAAAACCAACTGCGCACAGGCAACACTAGTAACAAAAGACAACTACACTACGCCCATGCCTCGTTCCCTGACGACCCATATCGACTCGCCGAGAGAGGTAGGCCTCCGGCTCAAGTCCGCCCGTGAACGCGCCGGGCTCTCGCAGCGCCAGCTCTCCTTCCCCGGCTGCACGGCGGCCTACATCTCACGGCTGGAGGCGGGGGCGCGGGTGCCGTCCCTCCAGATGATCAACCAGCTCGCCCTCCGGCTCGACGTCTCGGGCCAGTGGCTCGCGACCGGCGTCGAGGCCGCGGAGGCCGACGCGTCCGAGCTCCTCGACGCGGAAGTCGCGCTGCGGCTCGGCGAGACGGAAGAGGCCGAGCGCCTGTACCGCGAGCACCTCGAAGCGGGCGACCCGGCGCGGCCGGCGGCGCTTGCCGGCCTGGGGCAGATCGCGTTCAAGACAGAGAAGTGGGACGAGGCGATCGAGCTCCTGCGCTCTGCGTTCGACCTGCGCGGCCGTCGTGCGCTCGCCGACGCGGGAACCGTCGACACGCTCGGGCGCGCATACGCGATGAACGGTTCCCGCGAGCTCGCGATCGCGCTCTTCGACAACGCAGTCGAGGAGGCGCGCGAGGCGGGGGCGCAGGTCGAGGAGATCCGGTTCAGCGTGCTGCTCGCGAACGCGCTGATCGACGCGGGTGAGTTCAGCCGGGCGGAGCGCGTGCTCGCCGGCGTGATCACGCTCGTCGAGGAAGGCGCCGACCCGGTCGCGTCCGCGCGCATCCTCTGGTCGCAGTCGCGGCTGCACTCGATGCGTCACGAGCCGCGCCTTGCGAGCCGCTACGCGCGGCGCGCGCTCCTGATCCTCGAGAAGACCGAGAACGACGCCTACGTCGGAATGGCGTACCACCTGCTCGCGTACGCCGAGATCGAGGCTGGCAATGGCGAGGAAGCACTCGCGCTGCTCGAGCGCGGGCGCGCGCTCTTCGGGTCGGACCTCGGCCGGGCCGACGACGCGCGCTTCTCGCTCGACGAGGCGCGTGCGCTCATGACGGCGAGGGGCGCCGCGGAGGCGGCCAAGAAGGCGGCCCGGACGCTCGAGTTCGTCGACGCGCTCGCGCCCGGCGATCGCGGCGCGGCGTACATGGCGCTCGCCGACGTCTTCGCCGCCGCGGGCGATTTCGAGAAGGCGAAGATGCTGCTCGAGCAGGCGCTCGAGCTGCTGAGCGAGCACCTTCGCCCGCGTGCGCTCGACGCCGGACGCAGGCTCGCCGACCTGCTCGAGCAGCAGGGCGACACCATGGGCGCGCTCCAGGTCCTGAAGCGCGCCACCGAAGCGGCGTCGCCTGCGCAGGCCACCGAGCGCGTCTAGACAGAACGGCGGCGGTTGACGAAGACGTTCTCGCGCGCGGCGCGCAGGCCGACCGCGAGCGCGCCGGTGAGCACGGCCGCGTCGCCGAGGCTCGAGGCTTCGACGCGCGGCGGCACCGGGAGCCATGCGGCGAGCTGCGTCCGGATGCGGTCGTAGAGGAGGTCGCCGCCGTTCGTGCCGATGCCGCCGCCGAGGACGACCAGTCCGACGTCCGTGACGGCCGAGATCGGGGCGATGTGTAGCGCGATGCGGCGGGCTTCCTCGTCGACGACGCGCAGGGCGAGCTCGTCGCCGGCGCGCGCCTGTGCGAACAGCGTGCGTGGGTCTTCCGGTGCACCGACGCTGCGGGCGTAGTCGGAGAGCGCGCCCGCGCACGGATCGATGTCCTCGGCGAGGCCGACGCGCGCGTAGTCGAGCTCGCCGGCGGAGCCGCTCACGCCGCGATGCAGCTCGCCGTGGAGCACGATGCCCGCGCCGAGACCGGTGCCGATCGAGATGAACGCGAAGTCCTCGACGCCGCGTGCGACGCCGCGCCAGCGCTCGCCGAGCGCCGCGAGGTTGATGTCGTTCTCGATCCGGACGGTTCGCCCGAGCGCTGCGGCGAGCGACGGTTCGAACGCCTCGCCCTCGAGGCCTTCGATGTTCGTCGCGAGATAGATGCGCTTCGCGCGCTCGTCGACGGCGCCCGGTACGCCGAGCACCACGCCGTCCAGCGCCTCTTCGCCGACGCCGGCCGTCGCGAGCAGCGACTCGGACAGCGTCGCGATCGATTGCAGCGCGACGTCGGCCGTCGGCTCGGGCAGCTCGACGTCCTGGCGCGCGCGAATCTCGCCGCGCACGTCGCACACCGCGCCGCGCACGAAGTGGACGCCGAGGTCGAGGCTCAGCACGAACGCCGCTTCGGGGACCGGTTCGAAGAAGGTCGCGCCATAGCTTGGCCCGTCGCCGCTCGGCTCGGTCTCGCGCACGAGGCCCCCGGCGAGGAGCGACTGCAAGGCGAGGGACACGGTCGGCTTCGAGATCCCGACGAGCCGGGAGATCTCGGCGCGTGAGATGGGCGCACTCGCCCGGATCGCCTCGAGCACCGTGCGCTCGTTCAGGTCCTTGAGGAGCGGCGGGGTGGCGCGACCGGCGGCCATCGAGTAACCGACCCTAACGTAAAGAGCGGCGAACGGCGCTTGACTCGGTCGCTCGCGGCGTCATAGGCTCCGGTCTGGTTCGGAACCTTAACCAGAGTGATGTAGCTGTACAGCTACATCGTCGTTCTCCCGTGGAGGGTGGAATGAGGAAACGCAGCGCACTCGCTGCCGTGCTGCTCGCAGCCCTCGTCCTCGCAGCGGCGGCCGCCGCGCGTGGCGTGCACAGCACCGGCCCGACGAAGCTCACGATCTGGGTCGGCTGGAGCGCCGGCCACGAGCTCACGAGCTTCGAGAAGCTGATCGACGAGTACAACCGGACGCACAAGAACGTCTCCGTGAAGGTCGTGGGCGGGATCGACGACAACAAGATCGTCGCCGCGATCCGCTCGGGCACCGCGCCGGACGTGGTCAGCTCCTTCAACTCGTACAACGTCGGGAACTACTGCGGCTCGGGCGGCTGGATCGACCTCACGTCGCTCATGAAGAAGGACCACATCCCGTCGTCGCTCTTCCCGAAAGCGACCTGGTACTACACGGGCTACGCCGGCAAGCACTGCGCGTTGCCCCTACTCGCGGACGATTACGGCCTCTACTACAACAAGAAGCTGTTCAGGGCGGCGGGGATCAAGACCCCGCCGAAGACGATGTCCGAGCTGGCCGCCGACGCGAAGAAGCTGACCGTTCGCGACAAGAGCGGGAAGATCTCGATCGCGGGCTTCGATCCGTCCGTCGGGTTCTACGAGAACACGCCGGAGCGGTGGATTCAGGCCTACGGCGGCAAGTGGATCGACTCGAAGGGTCATTCGCTGATCGGCAAGGACCCCGCCTGGGCCAAGTGGGCGAAGTGGCAGCGGGACCTCGTCGACTGGTACGGCTACTCGAACCTCGTGCGCTACCAGGCGCAGCCGATCGACGAGTTCACACCGTCGCAGGCGTTCGAGACGGGGAAGCTCGCGCTGAACTTCGACGGCGAGTGGCGCGTCGCGTTTATCCACAACGAGCACCCGAACCTCGATTACGGGACAGCGCCGATGCCCGTCGACGATGCGCATCCCGAGCTGTACGGATCGGGCTACATCAACGGCACGATCATCGGCATCCCGCGGGGCGTCAAGCACCTCGACGAGTCGTGGGCGCTCGTCAGGTACCTCACGACGAACAACCACTTCCTCGCGCAGTTCTCGAACATGATCCGGAACGTCCCGACGACGAAGGCGTCACTGGACTCGAAGGAGATCAAGCCGGATCCGCACTTCAAGACGTTCCTGTCGATCTTCGCGAACCCGAAGTCGAGTACATCGCCGATCATGGCCTCGGGGCAGTCCTACACAAACGCGGTGCAGGACTTCTTCGAGCAGTGGCAGGCGGGGAAGGTCAAGGACCTGAACGGCGGGCTGAAGAAGCTCGCGTCGCAGCTCGACGCCCAGGTCGCCCAGGCGGGCGGCGGAGGCGGCGTGCCGTGAACTCCGGCGTTGTGGCAGACACGGCTGGGGCTTCGGCCCCGGCCGTGCCGCTGCGCACGCGCGCGCGCAGGCGGGCCGACTGGCGGCGTCGACGGCTCGTGCTGCTCCTGATGAGCCCGTGGATCGTCGGGTTCTCGGTCTTCTTCGCGTATCCGCTCGTGATGAGCGCGTACCTCTCGTTCAACCACTACGACCTGCTCGCTCCGCCACGGTGGGTCGGGTGGGCGAACTACCACTACCTCTTCCACGTCGACCCGCTCGTGTGGGAAGCGGTGCGCAACACGCTCGTGTGGATGGTTCTGATCGCCGTCCCGTGCCAGGTGCTGTTCGCATTCGGGATCGCATCGCTCGTCGCGCGTGCGAAGAGCGGCGCCGGCGCGTTCCGCACGATCTTCTACCTGCCTGCGCTCGCGCCGCCGGTCGCGGCCACGCTCGCCTTCGTCTACCTCCTCAACCCGTCGACCGGTCCGGTGAACATCGCGCTGTCGCACCTCGGCATCAACGGACCTCTCTGGTTCAACTCGCCGCAATGGGCGAAGCCGTCGCTGATCCTCCTCTCGCTCTGGGGGATCGGGAACACGATGGTGATCTTCCTCGCGGCGGTGCTCGATGTCCCGCAGCACCTCTACGAGTCGGCGGAGCTCGACGGCGCCGGGCCATTGCAGCGGCTGCGGTTCGTGACGCTGCCGAGCGTCAGCCCGGTGATCCTCTTCGCGGTCGTGCTCGGCGTCATCCAGGGGCTGCAGTACTTCACGCAGGCGTTCGTCGCCGCGAGCATCGCTTCCGGCCAGGCCTCGCAGGCGGGCGACACGTTCACGGGGCTCGGCTATCCGAACCACTCGACGCTCTTCTATCCCGTGCTGCTCTACCAGCACGGGTTCACCGACTTCCAGATGGGCTACGCGTCCGCGATGGCGATGCTCCTGCTCGTCGGCTCGTTCGCCGTGACGCTCGTCATCGTTCTGAACTCGCGCAAATGGGTGCACCAGGCGGTGCCGCGATGACCAGCACGACCGCCGCCGCGGCGCTCGTCCGCCGGCGACCGCCGGCCGCGGTCCGGCGCAAGCGCTTCCTCGTCGCGGTGGCGAACAACAGCCTGCTGATCGCCGTCGCGCTCGCCTTTCTCGCACCGTTCGTGTTCATCGTGCTCACGTCGCTGATGACGACGAACCAGGCGCTGTCGTCGAGCCTCTGGCCGCATCCGTTTCGGTTTCAGAACTTCGCCGACGTCTTCTCGAAGGCGCCGCTCGCACGCTGGACGCTCAACACCTTCATGTACTCGTGCCTCGGGACGATCGGCGTCGTGATCTCGTCGGTCCCGGTCGCCTACGCGCTCGCGCGGCTGCGCTGGCGCGGCCGCGACGCAGCGTTCCTCGTCGTGCTGGTCGCGTTGATGCTGCCGCCGCAGGTCACGGTCGTCCCGCTCTACGTGATGTGGGCCAAGCTGCACCTGATCGGCACTCTCTGGCCGCTGATCGTCCCGAACTGGTTCGGCGACGCGTTCACGATCTTCCTGCTGCGCCAGTTCTTCCTGACGATCCCGGAGGAGTACCTCGACGCCGCGCGTGTCGACGGCTGCGGCGAGCTGCGCATCCTGTTCACGGTCGTGACGCGCCTCGCGAAGCCCGCGATCGCGGCGGTCGCGCTGTTTTCGTTCCTCTACACGTTCAACGACTTCTTCCTGCCGTTGCTCTATGTCGGCGAGAACTCGCACAACTGGGTGCTCTCGCTCGGCCTTGCGCAGTTCCGCTCGCAGCACCAGGTGCAATGGAACCTGACGATGGCTGCGACGCTGCTCGTGATGGCGCCGGTGATCATCCTCTTCTTCCTCGCGCAGCGCGCGTTCGTCGAGGGCGTCACGCTCACGGGGGTGAAGAGCTAGTGAAGATCGCGGTCGTCGGCGGCGGTTCGACGTACACGCCCGAGCTCGTGTCGGGCCTGTCGCGGCTCGAGGTGGACGAGCTCGTGCTGCACGACATCGACGCCGAGCGGCGTGAGGTGGTGGGTGGCCTGGCGCAGCGCATGCTCGATCGCCAGGGCTACCGCGGCGCCGTCGCCGTGACCGACGATCTCGACCGCGCCGTCGACGGTGCGGACTTCGTGCTGATCCAGATCCGCGTCGGCGGCCAGGCCGCGCGGCTCGTCGACGAGACCGCGCCGCTCGCCTGCGGCTGCATCGGCCAGGAGACGACGGGCGCGGGCGGGCTCGCGAAGGCGCTGCGCACCGTGCCGGTCGTCCTCGAGATCGCAGAGCGCGTGCGCGAGCGCTCGAACGACGGATGGATCGTCGACTTCACGAACCCGGTCGGCATCGTCACGCGCGCGCTGCTCGACCACGACCACAAGGCGATCGGCCTATGCAACGTCGCGATCGGCTTTCAGCGGCGCTGGGCGCGCGAGCTGGGCGTCCACCCGTCGCACATCGTGGTCGACCAGGTCGGCTTGAATCACCTGACGTGGGTGCGCCGCGTGCTGCTCGACGGCATCGACGTGCTCCCGGGGCTGCTCGCGGAGCACGGCGACGAGCTCGCGTCCGAGCTCGACATGCCGCGCAGGCTCCTCGACGAGCTCGGTGTGGTGCCCTCCTACTACCTGCACTACTTCTACGCGCACGACGAGGTGCTGCGTGAGCAGCTCGACGGCGTGCCGCGCGCGCAGCAGGTCGCGGAGATCGAGCGCGAGCTGCTGCAGATGTACCGCGACCCGAACCTCGTCGAGAAACCCGCGCTCTTCGAGCAGCGGGGCGGGGCGTTCTACAGCGAGGCCGCGCTCGGTCTCGTCGAGAGCCTCGTTACCGACGACGGCGCGGTCCACGAGGTGGACGTGCGCAACCACGGCACGCTCGCCGGGCTCGCCGACGACGACGTGGTCGAGGTGCCGGCGCGCGTGACCCGCGACGGCGCGGCGCCGCTCTCGCAGCCGCCCCTTGCGCCCGAGCTGCTCGGCCTCATCCAGCACGTCGCGGCCTACGAGCGCCTCGCGCTGCGGGCGGCGCTCAGCCGCGATGCCGTCGACGTGAAGAAGGCGCTGCTCGCGCATCCACTCATCGGCCAGTACGCGATCGCCGAGCAGCTGCTCGAGCACATGGCCGCGGAGGTGCTCGCGTGATCGTCGCGGTCGACGGCGGGAACTCGAAGACCGACCTCGCGCTCATCGAGCCCGACGGCACGCTGATAGCGCACGCGCGCGGCCCGCTCAGCTCGCCGCACCACATCGGGCTCGACGGCTGTGTCGGCGTCCTCCAGTCGCTCGTCGAAGAGGCCGGCCTGAACGGCCGCCGCGCCGACCTCGCGCAGGTGATGCTCGCGGGCGTCGACTTCCCCGAGGAGGAGGAGCGCGTCCACGCCGCGCTCGACACGCGCGGCTGGGCTGCGACCACGCGCGTGGGAAACGACACCTTCGCCGTCCTGCGCGCCGGCACCGAGCGCGGGTGGGGCGTCGCGATCACCTGTGGTGCGGGCATCAACTGTGTCGGCGTCGCGCCCGACGGCCGCCACGTGCGCTTTCCCGCTCTCGGCCCGACGACCGGCGACTGGGGCGGCGGGTACGACGTGGGCGAGGCCGGCCTGTTCGCCGCCGCGCGCAGCGAGGACGGCCGCGGCCCCGCGACGCGTCTGGAGCGGCTCGTGCCTGCGCACTTCGGGCTCGAGTCGCCGCTCGAGGTGGCGCGCCTCATGCATACGCGTGAGATCGCGCAGCGCCGCCTCGTCGAGGTCGCTCCCGTCGTGCTGCGCGCCGCCGCAGGCGATGCCGTCGCAGCGGGCATCCGCGACAAGCTCGTTGACGAGATCGTCGCGCTCGCACGCGCGACGCTCACCCGGCTCGAGTTGACGAATGACGCGGTGGAGATCGTCGTCGGAGGCGGCCTGATGCGCGGCGCCGACTCGGAGCTGCTCGGCCGCATCGACGCCGGGCTCCGGCGCGTCGGGCCGCGCCTGCGCCTCCGCCGCACGAGCCTGCCGCCCGTCGTCGGCGCGGCGCTCCTCGCGCTGGACGAGGTCGGCGCCGGGCCCGACGCGCAGGACCGCGTCCGCAAGGAGTTGACCGCGGCAGTCGAGCGACACGAGAGGATGGTGAGCTGATGGCGAGCGTCCGCTACGAGCAGGCGACGCGGATCTACCCCGGCACCGACGCGCCGGCGGTCGACGCGCTCAACCTCGACATCGAGGACGGCGAGTTCCTCGTGCTCGTCGGGCCGTCGGGCTGCGGCAAGACGACGGCGC
>CAZDEX010000006.1:0-8360 GCA_964504405.1 uncultured Gaiellales bacterium
GACGCGCGCTTCATCGCGCGGCGCATGGTCGTGCTCGCGTCCGAGGACATCGGCAACGCCGACCCGCAGGCGCTCCTGATCGCGGTCGCAGCGGCGCAGGCCGTCGAGCACGTCGGACTGCCGGAAGCGCGCCTCAATCTCGCGCAGGCCGCCGTCTATCTCGCGCGCGCGCCGAAGTCGAACGCGTCGTACGTGGCGCTCGGCAAGGCGACGCAAGACGTGCGCGAGCGCGGCCACCTGATGCCGCCCGCCGCACTCCGCTCGGCCGCCTATCCGGGGGCGAGGAAGCTCGGCCGCGGGCAAGGCTATGTCTATCCGCACGCCGACGAGCGCGGCTTCGCGGTCGACTGCCTCCCGGAGGAGCTCGCGGGCACGACGTACTACACCCCGACCGGGATCGGCGAGGAAGTGGACGTGGAACGAAGCGCTACAGCGTCGCCGCGGCCAGCGCGGCCTCGAACTGCTCCGGAGTGACCGGCTTCGCGAGGATCGTCGGTGGGTTCGACTTGCCGAACGACCGCATCTTCGCCTTCAGCGGATCGCCGGTCACGACGATCACCGGCACGTCGCCGTCGAGCTGCTCCGCGACCGCGAAGCCGTCCATCCCCGGAAGCCCGATGTCGAGCACCGCGAGCATCGCACGCTCCTCGCCGAGCGCCTTCAGCGCCTCTTCGCCCGAGCCCGCCGCGATCACACGGTAGCCCTGGCCTTCGAGGATCGCCGACAGGTAGGCCCGCAGACCGGCGTCGTCCTCGACGACGAGGACCGGGCGCGAGTGAGGGTCGAACGGCGGCACGACATTCCACGCTACTGCGCGTTTGCTGAAGTTTCTAGCCCCTTTCAGAGGATGCGGGCGCCGAGCGCGCTCGCGACGAGCTCGACGGCGAGGCGGCCGGTCTCGTTCTCGCGGTCGAGGATCGGATTGACCTCGACCACCTCGAGCGAGTCGAGCCGCCCCGCTTCGGCGACGAGCTCGAGCGCCAGGTGCGCCTCGCGGTAGGAGAGGCCGCCCTGCACCGGCGTCCCGACGCCGGGCGCGAACATGGGATCGACCGCGTCGAGGTCGAGGCTGACGTGGAGGAACGGGGTGTCGCCGAGGAACTCGAGCGCCTCCGAGAGGACGCGCTCGGCGCCCATCCGGTCGACGTCGTTCATCGTGAAGACGCGAACGTCGAGCTCCTTGATCAGCGCGCGCTCACCGGGATCGAGGGAGCGCACACCGACGAGCGCCGCGCGCTGCACCGACGGAGTCGGGTACACGTCAGAGTCGAACGCGTGGCCGGCGGCGCCGAACGCGGCCGCGAGCGGCATGCCGTGGACGTTGCCGCTCGGAGAGGTGCTCGGCCGGTTCAGGTCGCCGTGCGCGTCGATCCAGAGCGCACCGCCCGCGCCGCGCGCCTTCGCCATGCCGCCGAGCGTGCCCATCGCGATCGAGTGGTCGCCCCCGAGCACGAGGGGCAGGAGGCCCTGGCCGGCCGCGTCGTCCACGAGCGCGGCCACCTTCTCGCACGCCTGCTTGATCGGCCCGAGGTACCGGCAGCTCTCGCTGCCCTCGTCGGTCGCCTCCGGGACGGGCGAGCGGATATCGCCCCAGTCGGCGACCTCGCGCCCGAGCTCGCGCAGCCGCGGCGCGAGGCCCGCATACCGGATCGCCGATGGCCCCATGTCGACGCCGCGCCTCCCCGCGCCCAGGTCGAGCCCCGCGCCGATGATCGCGACGGGCTGGGGAGTTTCTGTCGAAGTCACGGCGGGAATCTACGGGAACTTCCGATGGCCGAAGGCCCGATCACGGTCCTGCTGGCGGACGACGACGAGCTCTTCCTCGAGTCGCTCCGAGCCTTGATCGACCGGCAGCCTGAGCTGGCGGTCGTTGCGGCTGCCAGCAACGGCCTCGAGGCGATCGAGCTGGCGGAGGAGCTCAGTCCGGACGCGGTGGTCGTCGACCTGCACATGCCGCTGCTCGACGGCGTTTCCGCGGTGTCGCGGCTGCGCCGCGACCATCCGCACCTCTGCCTGATCGTCCTGACCGGCGACTCCGACGCCGGCCTGCACGGCGCGGCGATCGCGGCCGGCGCCGACGGCGTGCTCGAGAAGCACGCGATGGCCCGCGGCCTCGTCGACCGCCTCGCGGGCGTCAAACAGCCCAGGAGCGCTTGAAGCGCAGCTGGGCCTCGGTCGGCCGATCCAGGTCGATGCCGAGCGTCGCGAGCTTCGTGCGCGCGATCAGGTCGTCGAGCTCGTCGGGGAAGCGATTGAGGCCGGGCGGCACGGCGCCGGCGGCGAGCGAGTGCGCCGAGAGCGCCTGGACGGAGAACGAGAGATCCATGATCTCGATCGGGTTGCCGTCGAGCCCTGCGATGTTGACGAGCGCGCCGTCGACGAGCACGTGCACACGGCGGTTGCCGAGCATGTACGTCTTGACGTTCGTCCTCGCCTCCTGCACCGAGTCCGCCTGCGCGGCGAGCGCCGGCACGTCGATCTCGCGGTCGTGGTGGCCCGCGTTCGCGAGCAGCACGCCATCCTTGAGGTAGGTGAACGACTCGGCGCCGACCGCTTCGACCAGGCCGGTCGCGGTCACGACGACATCCGCGTCCGGCAGCGCGCGCGCAAGCGGCGCGACGCGGAAGCCGTCCATGTGCGCCGTCAGCGCCTTCACCGGATCGAGCTCGACGACGGTGACGCGGCCGCCAAGGCCTGAGGCCGCCCGCGCGATGCCCTTCCCCACCCAGCCGTAGCCGACGACGCAGAACTCCCGGCCTGCAGCGAGCACGTTCGTCAGCGCCAGCAGAGCAGTCAGCGTCGTCTGGCCTGTGCCGTACGGGTTGTCGAACATGTGCTTGCAGCGCGCGTCGTTCGCCGCGATCGCGGCGAACGGCAGGCGGCCCTCCGCTTCGAGCGCGCGCAGCCGCGCGACGCCGGTCGTCGTCTCCTCGCTCACGCCCTGGAGACGCTCGTAGAGATCGGGGCGGTGCTCCGCCATCCGCCGCGTCAGCTCGAGCCCGTCGTCGATCACGAGCTCGGGGCCGGTCTCGGCGACCGCGAGCAGGTCTGCGGTGAACTCGTCCTGCGGCACGCCGTGACGGGCGTGCACCTCGACCCCCTGGTCGACGAGCGCCGCGCACACGGCGTCCTGGGTCGAGAGCGGATTGCTACCCGCTGCGACGACGTGCGCGCCCGCCGCCTGGAGCGCGAGGACGAGGCACGCCGTCTTCGCCTCGAGGTGCACGACGACGGCGAGCTTGCGCCCGCGGAGTGCCCCGTCGTCGAGCCGTTCGTGCAGCGCCTCGAGCACGGGCATGTGCTGCGCGGCCCATGCGATCCGGGCATGTCCTTCGGGCGCGAGGGAGGGGTCTGCGATGTTCGACACGCCGAGAGGATATGCAGCGCCGCCGCTACACTCAGGGCCGCGCGGCGAGGTAGCTCAGTTGGTAGAGCACACGGCTGAAAACCGTGGTGTCGCCGGTTCAAGTCCGGCCCTCGCCATTCCCCGACAAGGAGGAGCAATGCGCAAGTCGTTCATGTCAATCGAAATGGACTTCATGACCACTTCGGAGGGTATGAACCTTGCTGCACCGCACGCTCAACCTGGGGATCCTGGCGCACGTAGACGCCGGTAAGACGACACTCACGGAACGCCTGCTCTACGAGACGGGCGTCATCAGCGAGCTCGGCAGCGTCGACACCGGAACGACGCAAACCGACTCGCTCGCACTGGAGCGCCAGCGCGGGATCACGATCAGGTCGGCCGTGGCGTCGTTCGCGCTCGGCGACGTGCCGGTGAACCTGATCGACACTCCCGGCCATCCGGACTTCATCGCGGAGGTCGAGCGCGTGCTCGGCGTGCTCGACGGCGCCGTGCTCGTCATCTCGGCGGTCGAGGGCGTGCAGCCGCAGACGCGCATCCTGATGCGCGCCCTGCAGCGGCTGCGCATCCCGACGCTGATCTTCATCAACAAGACCGATCGCACCGGCGCGAGCGTGGAGCGCGTCCTCGGGGAGATCGCCGCCCGGCTCACAAGCGGCGCCGCGCCGTCCGTCGAGCTGCTCGCGGAGCGAGACGAGTCGCTGCTCGCCGCCTATGTCGACGGTGCCGTCTCCGACCAGCAAGCACGTGAGGCGCTGATCGCGCAGACCCGTGCGGCGATCGTCCATCCGGTGTTCGCCGGCTCGGCGCTCACCGGCGAGGGCATCGACGAGTTGATGCTGGGCATCGCCGAGCTGCTGCCGTCGTCGGAGGGCGATCCCGACGGCCCGCTGGCCGGGACGGTCTTCAAGGTCGAGCGCGGCCCGAACGGCGAGAAGATCGCGTGGGTTCGGCTGTTCTCGGGGACGATTCGCGTGCGCGACAGGCTGGGGGACGACAAGGTGACGGCGCTCGGCGGCGGGCGCTCGACGTTGCGCGCGGGCGAGGTCGCGCCGGTCTGGGGGCTCGGGCATGCGCAGGTCGGCGAGCGGATCGGCGAGGGCGGCGCGCGGGCCGTGCCCCCGTTTCCGCCGCCGACGCTCGAATCCGTCGTCGCAGTCGAGGGCTTCGAGGAGCATGCGCGCCTGCGCGACGCGCTCGCCGAGCTGGCCGAGCAGGACCCGCTGATCGACGTGCGCCACGAGGCGAACGGCGACCTGTCCGTGTCCCTGTACGGCGACGTGCAGAAGGAAGTCCTCGAAGGGACGCTCGCGGCCGACTACGGGCTCGACGTCGCGTTCCGGGAGACGACGCCGATCTACGTCGAGCGCCCGCTGCGCACCGCGCAAGCGGTCGAGGTCATGCACACGGAGACCAATCCGTACCTCGCGACGATCGCGCTGCGTGTCGAGCCTGCGCCGCCGGGCTCGGGCGTTGCGTTCGGGCTCGCGATCGACCCGCGGACGGCGCCGCTCTACATCTACAAGACGCACGAGAGCTTCGAGCAGCACATGGCCGAGTACGTGAGCGACGCCTTGCGCGAGGGCCTCTATGGCTGGCGCGTCGTCGACTGCACCGTGACGATGACCGCGTGCCTCTATGCGATTCCGGACGGCCCGCCGTCGCGGCGAGGCCGAAGCACGGCGGCCGATTTCCGCAAGCTGACGCCGGTCGTCGTCCGGGAAGCGCTCGAGCGAGCGGGGACCGCGGTGTGCGAGCCGATCATGGACGTGCGCGTCGAGGCGCCGGTCGCGACCGTCGGCGAGCTGCTCGCCGCCGTCGCACGACTCGGCGGCTCGCTTGGGCAGCCGTCGCTCGAAGGCGATCTCTCGACGATCGAGACGGTGCTCGCGGCCGATTGCACGCAGGACCTGCAGCGCGCGCTGCCGGGCTTGACGGGCGGAGAGGGCGTGCTCGAGGCGAGCTTCGCGGGCTATCGCGCGCGGGAAAAAAGAGACGTCCGGACCGGTGCTACCGCGTCGCGAACGTCTCCCTGATTCGAGCCTACGCCTTGCGCGCGAGGAGCGACAGGCCGCTCGCGATCGAGAAGTCCGCAACGTGCGTGAACCCGCGGCGCTCCAGCTCCGCCCGCACGCGCTCGAGCGGCACCCAGATCGGCGTGTTCGGGCCCATGCTGAACGAGATGGCGACGTGGCCTCCCGGCGCCGTGACGCGTGCGAGCTCGTCGAAGAACGGGATCATGTTGTTCAACGTCACGAGATCGAAGCTGGTGTCCGCGTAGCGCAGCTTCGACGCGTCGCCCACGTCGTAGCGCTGCGCACCGAGCCGGCGCGCCTCCGCGATCATCCCGGGCGACACGTCGACGCCCGTGACCTCCGCGTCGGGCCAGAGCTCGGCGAGCAGGCGCGCGACCGCGCCCGTTCCCGTGCCGACGTCGAGCGCACGCGCCGGCGCGGCTGGGACAGCTTCGAGCGCCCTCTCGATTGGCGCGAGCCGCGCGCGCGAGACGCGCGTCGCATCCCATTCGGGCGCGAGGCGGTCGAAGTTCCTCGTCATCGCGCGACGGAACAGCCGCCACGAGAAGGGCGCGCGGATGACGGCGTCGGTGACGAAGCGCGCGAAGCGCTGGCCGAACGTCATGCCGCTGCGATCCGCAGCTCGTCGCCGAGGCCGACGCCCGTGAGGCGCGCGGCGTCGCCCTCGCTGATCGCGAGCGTGACCATCGCGTAGGAGTCCTCGTAGAGGATCAGCTCGCCGCGCGCAGCGTCGGCGAAAGTTCCCGCAACGGTCGCGTAGTAGCGGTCGAACGAGAGCCGAATCTCGACACGGTCACCGCCGCCCAGCCCGAATGACGCGAGGTGGTCGGCGCGCAGGTTCGTCGCGACGTTCCCGAAGCGGTCGATCGAGACGACCGTGGCGGTGAGCTGCGAGCGGCCGACGACGGGCTCGGGCACGTCGATGCGCACGAGCGTCGCCGCGTCGACGGGAGGACCGAGCTCGTCGATCGACACGCCCGCGGCGACGTGGGCCGCGGCCGGCGAGAAGATGTCGCGGGCGTGGAACGTGCGCGAGACGTTCGGCAGCCGGTAGCGCTCGTCCGTCAGCTCGTGCGCCGCTTCGACGCCGAGCTCGTCCGCGGCCAGCATCAGCAAGCCGTTGTCGGGCCCGATGAACGTGCGCCCGCCTTTCGTGCGGACGGCGACGGCGCGGCGCTCGCCGCCGACGCCGGGGTCGACCACTGCGAGGTGGACGCCCGCGGGCATGTACGGCGCCGTGTTCCGCAGCACGAGCGCGCCTTGCAGCACGGCCTGCGGCGCGATCCCGTGCGTGATGTCGATCACGCGCGCGTCCGGCGCGATGCGCGCGATCACGCCGTGGCAGGTGCCGACAAAGTCGTCCTGCAGCCCGAAGTCGGTGAGGAAGGTGATGGTGCTCACGCGCGGGACTCCATCAGATCGCGCACGGCGGCGACGAGCCCATCGAGGTCGTGCGTCGCAGCCTCCTTTGCGACGGCGAGCCCGACGCTTCGGGCGACGCGCGTCGTCTCGGGGCCGATGCTGACGGCCGGCGCGGCTCCGCCGACGGCCGCGTAGGCGCGCGCGGCCGAACCGGAGGCGAGCACGACGATGTCGCCGTCCGGTGGGTCGGGCGCCAGGAGGCGCGTGCGGTAGAGCGGGACGAAGTCGGCGCGGAGCTCCTCGATCGCTCGACGGCGTGCGCCCTCTGCCGCCGCGAAGAGCACGCGCCCCTCCGGCCGGGGGAACTCGCGCAGGAGCCCGTCCTGCGAGGACTCGCGCGGGACGAACGCCGGCTCGATGCCGTGGGCGCGCAGCGCCTCCGCGGTCCCCGGGCCGACGGCTGCGACGGCGGGAAGGTTGACGCCGCGGCGCGCGATCTCGTCGGCGCCGTTCGGGCTCGTGACGATCAGCCACTCGTACCCCGCCGCGTCGATCGGCTCGTCGGAGGTTCGCTCGATCTCGATCAGCGGGCACTCGACCACCTCGGCGCCGATCGCCTCGAGCGCCTGAACGAGCGGCCGCGCCTGCGCGCGCGGGCGCGTGACGATCACCTTCACTGCGCGAACGCGACGAGCTGCTCGGCAAGGGCGGTGGGATCCTCGCCGCTGCGACGCTCGATCCAGCTGCCGTCCTCGGCCGCAACGAGCGCGTGCAGCGTCGAGCCGTCGTGATACGCGGCGACCGGCGCGAGACAGCCGGCCCCGATGATCGCGACGCAGGCGCGCTCTGCCTCCACGCGGCGACGCGTCTCGGCATGGTCGGCGCGCGCGACGAGCTCCTCCTCGCCGGCCCGAACCTGCAGCGCGAGCGCGCCCTGCGCGGCCTCGGGCAGCATCACGTCCGGTTCCAGGCGAACGCCGATCTCGTTCGTGAGCCCGAGCCGGTCGAGCCCGCAGGCGGCCAGGACGATCGCGTCCAGCTCCCGCTCGCGCCCCTTGCGGATGCGCGTCTCGACGTTGCCGCGAATCGGCTCGACCGTCACGGTCGGCTCCAGTGCGAGCAGCTGCGCGCGGCGGCGCACGGACGCGGTGCCGATGCGCATCCCGGGGCGAATCGCGTCCGCGCCCACGAGGGCGTCGCGCACGTCGTCACGCTCGAGGTACGCACCGACGACGAGGCCGTCGGTGTCGGTCGACGTCATGTCCTTCGCCGAGTGCACGGCGACGTCGATGCGTCGTGCGAGCAGCGCCTCCTCGATCTCCTTCACGAACACGCCGCGCTCGCCGATCTGCCCGAAGGGGCTCTTGCGGTCGCGGTCGCCGGCGGTCGTGATCGGCACGAACGCGATCTCGACTCCCGGCTGCCGCAGCACGGCGGCCGCCTGCTCCGCCTGGGTGAGCGCGAGCCTAGAGCCGCGAGACCCGATGCGAACGAGCACAGGACGTCCTCCCCACGCGCGTGCTCCGGCCGCACGCCGGATGCGCGAACTTGACCCGCAGGAATGCCGACGGCGCGACCACGGGCAGCGGCCGGTGAAC